>NZ_JACEFB010000011.1 GCF_013694095.1 Thermogemmata fonticola
CCGACCCCTTCTCCCACGCTGGGGCGGTGCCCTCATCCCCCGACCCCTTCTCCCACGCTGGGGTGGTGCCCTCATCCCCCGGCCCCTTCTCCCACGCTGTGGGAGAAGGGGAGGAAGAGGTGGGGGAAGGGGGGACGCTGTGGGAGAAGGGGAGGAAGAGGTGGGGGAAGGGGGGACGCTGCGGGAGAAGGGGAGATAATCGAGGCGCGGCTGGTTTGTGTCCTCACATTGTCGGGCGCCTCTGTCCTTGTCCGTTCTTATCCGTCATCGAGGATCGAAGATGGCGTTACTGGGGAGTATGGGGGCGGTCCCAACCGGAGCGGTCCCGTCGGGGGGAAGAGTTGGTACAAGTCTTATCCGTCATCGAGGATCGAAGATGGCGTTACTGGGGAGCAGCAGGGCGGTCCCAACCGGAGCGGTCCCGTCGGGGGGAAGAGTTGGTACAAGTCTTATCCGTCATCGAGGATCGAAGATGGCGTTACTGGGGAGCAGCGGGGCGGTCCCAACCGGAGCGGTCCCGTCGGGGGGAAGAGTTGGTACAAAAATGACGAAGGCTGCCGGTGGCAGTGAAGTGATCCCAACGATGGTCAAGGGAGCCGCGAACGATGCAAGGGGACATTTATTTGGGCCGGGTGCTGGGGATACCGTTTCGGGTGCACTGGAGTTGGTTTGTGGCGGTGTTGCTGATTGCTTGGACGCTGGCGGACCATTACTTCCCGCAGATGCTGCCGGAGCACGGGGAAGCGGGCCGGGGGTGGTTTTGGATGTGGGGTGTGGCGGCGGCGTTGGGGTTATTTGTGTCGGTGCTGCTGCATGAGCTAGGGCATGCGCTGGCGGCCCGATTTTACGGGATTGCCACGCGGGGCATTCGGCTGTTCATTTTCGGGGGCGTGGCGGAACTGGGGGGCGAGCCGCGCCGGCCGATCCACGAGATTGTCATCGCCGTGGCCGGGCCGGCGGTGAGCGTGCTGCTGATCCTCGTGTTTTCCTTCGCCGTCAGTCTGGTGGTGCTCGGCAGCGGGTTGACCTTCGTGGCGCTGGAAGACGGCAGCGGCTGGCAATTGCTCGGCGGCTCGCGCTGGGTTAGTGCCGTGGCCGCCCTGTTCTATTACCTGGCCATGATCAACACCGTCCTGGTGCTGTTCAACCTGATTCCGGCGTTTCCGCTCGATGGAGGGCGTGTGCTGCGCGGCGTGGTGTGGCTCGTGAGCGGGGATTATCTCGGCAGTACCCGCCTGGCAGCGATGGTGGGGATCGGTTTTTCCTGGCTGCTGTTTGTGGGCGGATTTTTCCTGGCGATGCTGGGGCATTTCCTGGCGGGACTGTGGTTTTTCTTCCTGGGGATGTTTTTGCAGAATGCGGCGACCTCCAGCGTGGCCTATGCCCAGATGCAGCAGTTGCTCCGCGGGGTGCGGGTGGTGGACATTCTCTGTCGGGACCCGATCGTCATGCCGGCGGGTTTGACCGTGCGCGAAGCGGTGGAGCTGTTCTTCCTGCGGCGGCCCTACAAAGCTTATCCGGTGGTCCAGGCGGATGGCCGCTTTGTCGGCATGCTCAATCTGGCGGATGTCCAGCAAGTCGAGCCGGCCCAGTGGGAGCAAACGACCGTGGGGGAACTGGCTGCGCGGGGGGAGCGCGTGCCGGCCGTGCGCCTGGATGAACCGGCGATCCGCGCCTTGCACAAACTGGCGGAAAGCGGCCAAAGCCGCCTGCCCGTCCTGGAAAACGGCCATCTCGTGGGTTTGGTCTGCCGGCGCGATCTGATGAACTACATGGAAATCCGGGCCGGATTGATCGCTCCGCGGGAGTGGGCTGTCTCCAGGGCCGAGGAGTAGGGCCGCGGCAGTTCCTGGGCGGCTGTCGCTTTGCTCAGGCGCCGCTTTTTCCCTCGCCGATTCTGACGGAACGGTCCCGATGGCGCAGGTGTTCCAAGCGCCGCACGAATGCCTCTGGCTGGCGCACGCCGGGCAAGATCAAGCGACGATTGGCCGCCTGAATCTCGATGGTGCCAATTCCCAGGCAGCGTCCGAATACCCCCCGGCGGATTGTCACCTGGCGAATCTCGTCCAGCGGCAGCGGCGGCTGATACGGATGCCAAAAGCCAAAATCGACCAGTAAAGCCCGATCTGTCAAGCGGTAGGTATAGGTGACGGTGCGGTAGAAGAAGAGGGCCGCTAAGATCGGCCAGACGGCCCAGGCCAGGAGGAAGACGGCCAGCGCCCCCATGCGATCCGCCAAGCCGGAGAGGTCTTCAAAGTACCACCGGCCCAGCCAGACGCCCCAGGAGAGGATCGCCGTCCCCGCCACAAGCACCGCCAACGCCCGCGGATCGTAGCCATACCAGGCCAGGTCCCGATGCGCCGGATCGGAAGAATCGGCCATCGATTCATTCTCCCAGAACGTACAATCGACCGAAAGCGTCTCTTCTATTCTCTCGATATTATTTGTCAGTGGGATGCCAGAGGATTGCGAATCCAGAGAACCGAGTCCTGTAAAAACAACCGAACTTATCAAGTTTTTTGTGGCAAGCCTCTTCTCTCAGGAATATAATTGGAATAGACTTGTCAGGAAGCGAGCGGCAAGTGTGTATGTTACCTTTCCCTGTCTCTTTCCAGAGGTGGTGATGCCATGAACTACATTCAACAGCGCCGTCAGACATTGACGCAAAGTTTGAAGAAGCACGGGGTCGATGCGTTTTTAGTCACGGCCGTGCCGAACGTCACGTATTTGACGGGTTTTACGGGCGATTCGAGTTATTACATCGCCACGCACCGGCACAATTACATTGTCAGCGACGCGCGCTACGAGGAGCAAATCCGCGAGGAGTGCACGGAGCTGGAAGTCATCATCCGCGGTCATGACAAGACGACATTGGAAGCGGCGGCGGAAGTGCTCAACAAGAGCGGGGCCAAGAATGTCGCGGTAGAAGGGAATCGGATCACGGTCGGGGAGTTGGAGCAGCTCAAGAGTTTATCGCCGCGGATCACTTTCGTGCCGATCAACGGCGAGGTGGAGTCGATGCGGCTGATCAAGGACCCGTCCGAGGTGGAGCAGATCCGGGCGGCGGTGCGGATCGCGGAGCGGGCCTTCCAGATGTTCACGGCCACGCTGCGGGAGACGGACACGGAGAAGGAGATGGTGGATGCCCTGGACGGGTACATCCGCCGGGCGGGGGGTCGAGCGCCGGCCTTCCAGCCGATCGTCGCCGTGGGCGAGCGCGGCGCGCTGCCCCATGCTCCGCCGACCAACAAGCAGTTGGGCGAAGGGAGCAAGCTGGTCATCGACTGGGGCGTGGACCTGATCTACAAGTGCGATCTGACGCGGACGATCCGCAGTCCGTTTACCACGATGCCGATGCGCAAGAACAAGTACGAGCGGGTGGGGGTGAACTTCGAGGAGGTGTACAACATCGTGCTATCGGCCCAGAATGCGGCCCTGGCGATGATCAAGCCGGGGGTGAAGGCCAAGGATGTGGACGCCGCCGTGCGCAAGGTTTTCGACTCGGCCAAGCTGCGGCGCGGCCCCAAGGATGTCAAACTCAGCGACTTCTTCACCCACGGACTGGGCCACGGCATCGGCCTGGAACTCCACGAAGCGCCCCGCATTCGCGCCAACTCCAACGACGTCCTCGATTCCGGCATGGTCATCAGCATCGAACCGGCGCTGTACATCCCCGGCTGGGGCGGCGTGCGGATCGAAGATAACGTCCTGGTCACCCACAACGGTTGCACCTTGCTGTCTTCCGTGGCCCGGCAGTTGCCCGCCGGCGTGGAACAGGAGACGGAAGAAGCCGTCGAGTGATAGCTCCCCTCCGTCCTGAGCGAACCGGAGCGATCGCGTGCGGGTTGCCCGGCGCCCTGTCCAAACCTTTCCGTGGCGGGCAGGAGCCTCGGGGACCTGTTTTGGCTGGATTCAGCCGCTTGGACCTTCCCCGCTGCCATGCACGGTCCAGTGGTGCCGTGTTCTGCGGCCGGTGGGCGGGGCCAGGCGGGTTCGACCACCGCTGCCGCCGAGGGTTCCGATCACTACACTAATGCCCCTAACGGGAATGCCGAAGTGAGGGTCAGGCGCCGCGCCTCCGCGACGGTCCAGGTGCTGCCCATGTGCACCGGCGGGCTGGCAGCGGAGGACAGCGGTTGAGCCGCCCGTGGCAGAGCCGGTGGTGTCTGCCCGACACAGCCGCGCTAGCCGAGACCGGCGGGCGGCCTCTGGCAGCGGAAGGCCTCCTCTGAGCGGATGTGTGAGGACGAGACTGTGGCGGAAAGTAATGACAAACACGAATCGCCCCGGCCGTTCGATGTGCGGACGGTGGAATATCTGCTCAAGCTGATGAGCGAGCATGATCTGAGCGAAGTGGACCTGCGGGAAGGGGACCAGCGCATCCGTTTGCGGAAAGGTCCGGCGCCCGCTTCGGCGGCACCGTATGCTGCTCCTCTCCTTCCTCCCGCTCTCGTTTCCGCTCCGACGGCGGCCCTGTCTGCGGAGTATCGGCCCGCCGCCTCGAATCCGCCCGCGGCGGTCGCCGATCCCCCGGCTTCGGCTCCTGCTTCCCCGCCTGCTCCCCCGGCGACGAGCCGCAAAATCCACGAAATCCGTTCCCCCATGGTCGGCACCTTCTACTCCAAACCCAAGCCGGACAAACCCGACTACGTCACCGTTGGCTCGCGGGTGTCGCCAAATACCGTCGTCTGCCAGATCGAAGCGATGAAGCTGTTCAACGAGATCACGGCCGATTGCAGCGGGACCATCGTGGAGGTGTGCGTGAACAACGGCGACTTTGTGGAATACAATCAGGTGCTCTTCCGGGTGGAGCTGGATTGAGAGACGGCCAAGCGGCGGCAAACCGCCTGGTTCGGTAAGGGGGGGCAGAGGCCGAGCCGGTCCAGGTCCGGCGGGCGGCTGAAGGGAGCGGACGCCAGAGCAAGTCGCAGCAGAGGAGCACAGGTCCTTGCCCATGTTCCAGAAGATACTGGTCGCGAATCGAGGGGAGATCGCCCTGCGGGTGATCCGGGCCTGCCGCGATCTGGGGATTCAGGTGGCGGTGGTGTATTCGGAGGCGGATCGGGGAGCGCCGTATTTGGAGCTGGCGGATCAGGCGATTTGCATTGGTCCGGGTCCGGCGCCGGAGAGTTATTTGAAGATTCCGCGGATCATCGCAGCGGCGGAAGTGGCCGGGGCGCAGGCGATTCATCCGGGCTACGGCTTTCTGTCCGAGAACAGCAAGTTTGCGGAGCAGTGTCGGGAGTCCGGGATCGAGTTCATCGGTCCGCCGGTCTCCGCGATGGAGAAGTTGGGGAACAAGGACAAGGCCAAGGAACTGGCCCGAGCGGCGCGGGTGCCCACGGTGCCGGGCAGCGACGGGATCGTCACCTCGGATGAGGAAGCGCTGCGGGTGGCGCGTGCGGCAGGATACCCGGTGTTGATCAAAGCGGCGGCGGGCGGCGGCGGCAAAGGGATGCGCCTGGTCCGGGAGGAAGCCGCCTTGCTGCCCCTGCTCCATCAGGCCCGCGCCGAGGCTGAGGCCGCCTTCAAGGATGGCAGCGTCTTCATCGAAAAATATCTGGAACGTCCCCGCCACGTCGAAGTGCAAATCCTCGGCGACCAGTACGGCAACGTCATCCACCTCTTCGAGCGCGATTGCTCCCTCCAGCGGCGGCACCAAAAACTGGTGGAAGAATCCCCCGCGCCCCACTTGCCTGACAGCGTCCGGCAAGCGATTTGCGAAGCGGCGGTGCGCCTGGCCAAGGCCGCCGGCTACTACTCCGCGGGCACCTGCGAGTTCCTCGTCGATCAGCAGTACAATTTTTACTTCATCGAGGTCAACGCCCGGATCCAGGTGGAGCATCCGGTCACGGAGCTAGTCACCGGCGTGGACCTGATCCGGGAGCAGATTCGCATTGCCGCCGGGGAGAAGCTGCGCTACCAGCAGGCGGACATTGTCCAGCGCGGCTGCGCCATCGAGGCGCGGATCAACGCCGAGAACCCGGAACAGGACTTCCGGCCCAGTCCGGGTACGGTCACCGTCTGGCGGCCCCCTGGCGGACCTGGCGTACGCCTCGACACCCACGTGGTCACCGGCTACCGCGTTCCCCCGAATTACGACTCTATGGTCGCCAAACTCCTCGTCTATCAGCCGACGCGGGCCGAAGCCTGCGCCGTCATGCGCCGGGCCTTACGTGAGTTCATCGTCGAAGGCATCCACACCACCATCCCCTTGCACCGGCAAATCTTCGAGCATCCCGCCTTCCTCGAAGGGCGCGTCTATACCACCCTCATCGAGCAGGAAATCCTCCGCCCGCGCCGCTCCGCCTCCGCCTAGTCCGCCGGCTTTAGGTTTGGCCGGCAGGGTCCCGGTGTGTCCCGCCCCGGGATGGGGCTTAGCCGTCATGGGATTAAGCTTCCCTCCGAGCGGGAGAGGAACACGCTTCTCCATTCCTTCACGTTTGCTCCACGGAAAATGTCCCTTCTGGATTCCTTCACGTTTGCTCCACGGAAAATGTCCCTTCTGGGGCTTCCGCCGCCGGAAGGTGTGAAGAGGCCGTGAGACTTGGATGGATTCTCGGCGCTCCGCCCGTCTTGCTCTCGCAGAAAGCTATCAGACCGTTGTAGGATGGAATAAAGCCGCCGGAGAAACAACGATGCGCTTTTCCCTGCTGATCTGGGATTTTGATGGCACGCTGGCGGATTCGTTAGCGCTGGCGCTGGAGTTGTTCAACCGCTCCTCGGCCGTGTGGGGGTACCGTCCGGTGACGGACGTGGAGGCGGTGCGGCATCTGTCGGCCCGGCAGTTTATGCGGCAGCATGGCATCTCCTGGTGGCGTCTGCCCCGGCTGGTGCGTTACTTTCATGCGGAGGCGGCGGCCTACGCCTCCCAATTGCGCCTGTATCCCCCGGTGGCGGAGATGTTACCCCCCCTGCGCGAGGCAGGCTTGCGCTTCGGCATCCTCTCGTCCAACAGCGAGGCGAACATTCGGGCCACATTGCGGGCCAACGGCCAGGAAGAGGCGTTTGAGTTCATCGCCTCCTGCCCGCGCCTGTTTCGCAAGGGTTCCGCCTTGAGACGGCTTGTCCGCCGCCTGGACGTGCCCCGTGAGCGCATTCTCTATCTAGGGGATGAAGTGCGGGACATCACCGCGGCGCGGAAGGCCGGCGTCGCCATCGCGGCGGTGAGCTGGGGGTTCCATGCTCTGCCAGTGCTGCGGGCCGCCCAGCCGGACTTCCTCCTGACGCATCCCCATCAGTTGTGGGACGTACTTGCGGCCGTGCCGGCGAGCGCGGAGCGCGCCCCTGGTGTTTCCCCCGGTGCCGCTCGGCTTCCCTCTCCCGCGGCGTAATGCCGGTGGATCAGATCATTTTGAATCCAGAGCAGTTTCTGGAAGGCCCGCACCAGCCGCTGCTCCGCCGCCTTTCCCAAACCCAGGCCGAAAATCGCCGCCGTCACGGCATCCGCCACGAATCCCATCAGGGCGTTCATCTGGACCTGCGGCACGTGAATGTTCGGATTTCCCGCCTGCCGCGTGTGAATCTTCCCCACCATGTCCAGGTATTCCACCATCTTGCCGTCGTAAGGACGCGTGACCAGGGCGCTGAGATAGCGGGCCAGGTGCTGCTTGCGATAGCGAATCTGGGGGTGGTCCATCGTCAGCTCGGCGAGAGACGGGGGCGTGGGGCCTTCATAGCCGTGCTGCCGGGGCAGAAAATGCCGCCAAGTGGCGTCCTGCTGGATCAGCTTGTCATACACGGCATCGACGAGTACCGGAACCAGCGGAGCCAAAGACGCCGCCGCCTCATGCAAAGCCGCCTCATCGTCTGGACCAAAACCGATAAAGTCGGCCAGATAACGATAACGGTACCCCAAGTCCCGTTCCAGGCGGGCTTCGTCGATCTGTCGCATGGCTGTCACTCCTTTCTCGGAAGGTGCAGGTGGGACCAGAACAACTCCAGGCGGGGACCCGAACCGCAGGCGGGATTTCCAGGTGCGGCGGGCCAAAGTGGAGGGAAAGAGGATATAGGAGTATTTTATCCTCTTTAGTGGGAGTGTAGCGTCGTATAATGGAAAGTCAAGGGGCAGGTGGTAGAAATCCGAAAAAAAAGTGGGGAGGCCGGTCGATGTTGTCTCAGACGGCGGAGTATGCTTTGCGGGCGGTGGTGTATCTGGCCTACGAAGCACCGGAAGCCCGCACGACGGAGCAGATTCATCAGGCGACGCTGGTCAAGCGGGCCTATTTAGCCAAGATTTTGCAGGGGCTGGCCAAGAAGGGGATTGTCACGACGCAGCGTGGGGTGGGAGGGGGCGTGGCCCTGGCGAAATCGCCGCAGGAATTGACCCTGCTGGAGGTGGTCAACGCCGTGGAGCCGCTCCAGCGCATCCGCACCTGTCCGTTGGGGATAGCCACCCACGGCAGCCGGCTGTGCCCGCTTCACCGGCGGATCGATGCGGTTTTGGCCGTCGTCGAGGAACAATTCGCCCGCACCACCTTGGCGGAAATTCTCTCCGAACCCGGCGCCAACATGCCGCTGTGCGAAACCCCTCGCCCGGTCAAACTCCAACTCCTCAAACGCCCGACCTGATCGGTTCCAACGTCCTCGCTCTCCCGGACCGGCCTATTCGGCCTGTGGGCCGTTTCCGCCGCCTGCTTTGAGCGGCTTCTGTGCTCCTCTCTGTTCCTTCATTTTCTCTCGTTTTCCCCGTTGTTCTCACATTTCCTCTTCTGCTACCCATTTTGGGGTGAGTCTCTCATTTGTCGCTCATTTTTGGACTTTTCTCCATGTGATGACTTTCCATTTTCGTCTAGTTTTGTACAATTGCATTTCCGTTTTTGGCTTTCCGTGACACGCGAAGTCAGGAAAAGGATGTCCACCCAGGAGGAAGCAGCCATGAGCATGGGAAAGCTGGCCGTGATGGCGAGGCTGGGGAAGCTGGTGGTGCTGGCCGGTCTAGCGGCGGGATGGTGGCTGGGGGGAGCGGCGGCGGTGCAGGCGGCGGAGGGGAACGGGGCCGAGAAGTCGGAGCGCAGCGAGGAGGAGGTACAACTGACGGAGGAGGAGCAGCAGTTGCTGGAGCTGACGAACGCCGAGCGGCAGCGGTGCGGTTTGCGGCCTTTGCGTCCCCATCCCCTGTTGATGCTGGCGGCCCGGCGGCATGCGCAGAACATGGCTCGCCAAGGCCGGTTGTCCCACACGCTCGATGGCAAGACCTTTGCGGATCGGGTCAGCGAAGTCGGCTATACCTATCGGCATCTGAGCGAGAACATCGCGTGGAATCCGGCGACGCCGTTGGCTGCCCTGCGCTGCTGGCTGGCTTCGCCGGGCCATCGGGCCAATCTGCTCGGACCTGGTGAGGAAGTCGGGCTGGCTGTGGCGACCAACGAGCGCGGCGAGCGTTACTGGGTCCAAGTCTTCGGCACCTCGGCCCGCTGAAGGCGGGGTTTTTCGCACCGGCGTTTTTGGTCCGCCGCTGGGTCTGCCTGCTGTCAACGCACTGCCCCCCGTTCCGCTTCCCCCGGCTGTTCGCCTTCCTTCCCTTGTCAAGAGGGCTGGATCGGGTGGAAGGGAAGGGTTTCGGCTCGACAGGGGCGGGGTTGGCCGCAGGGATGGCGGTGGGACTACAATGGGGTCGAAAGCGGGGGCGGGGAATGGCCCTGGCGACGGCCGCAGGGTGCCGGGCGATAGCCGCAAGCTGCCGCCGGATGCTGCTGGTCGAGAAAAAGCTGTCAGCAGGCAGGGAGCGGCACCTCCCCCGTCAAACGGAGAAGGGTCAAGCGACATGGGACGTGTCATTGTCATCACGGGTGTGACGCGGGGTTTGGGCCGGGCGCTGGCGGAGGAGTTTATCGCCGGGGGCCATGTAGTCGCCGGCTGCGGGCGGGATGCGGGGCGGATCGCGGAGTTGCAGGAGCGTTACGGCACGCCCCATCTCTTGGCCGCGGTGGATGTGCAGGAAGAAGCCGCGGTGCGCCGCTGGGCCGGAGATGTCCTCGCCCGCCTCGGCCCGCCGGACCTGCTGATCAACAACGCCGCCGTGATGGCCCGCCCCGCTCCGCTCTGGCAGTTGCCTGCCGAGGAGTTCCGCCGCTCGTTTGCGGTCAACGTGGCCGGCATGTTCTATGTCTTGCAAGCGTTTTTGCCCGCGATGGTGGAACGGCGCCGCGGTGTTATCGTCAATCTGTCCAGTACCTGGGGCCGCAGCACTGCGCCGCGCGTCGCCACCTACTGCGCCACCAAGTATGCCGTGGAAGGACTCACGCTGGCCCTGGCTCAGGAACTGCCCCGCGGCATGGCGGCCATCCCCCTCAATCCTGGCATCATCGACACGGACATGCTGCGCTCGATCTGGGGTGCCAACGCCGGCCGCTATCCCAAGGCCGAAGCCTGGGCCAAACGCGCCGCTCCCTTCCTCCTGCAATTGTCTGCCGATGACAACGGCAAGTCCCTAACTGTGCCGTGATCAAGCGCCGCTCATCCTGAAGCCGAACCTCTCTTGAATCGCGGCCCCGCGGAGGCGAAACTCCGAAGCGGAGAAGGATCAGGAGACCAGGGAAAAGAACAGCTCTTCCAGGTCGTTCTGACGGTAGTATTCCTGCAAGTCGCGGAGGGTGCCACAGGCGACGATCTGGCCGCGGGACATGATCGCGACCCGGTCGCAGAGTTTTTCCACCTCGCGGAGGATGTGGGTGGAGAAGAGGATGGTTTTGCCCTGGCCGCGGAGTTGTTGGATCGTCTGGAGCACGGCGCGCTGGACCAGGACATCGAGGCCGACGGTCGGTTCATCGAAGATGAGCACCGGGGGGTCATGGACCAGGGCGCGGGCGATCGAGACTTTTTGCTTCATGCCGGTGCTCATTTCCCCGCCGCGGCGGTGGCGGAAGTCGTTCATCTGCAAGGTAGCGAACAGTTCCTCCATGCGGCTGCGGAGGCGTTGGGGCGGTATTTGGTAAAGCTGGCCGTAGTATTCCACCATTTCCCAGGCGGTCATGCGTTCGTAAATGCCGGTGTTGGCGGAGAGGAAGCCGATGTGGCGGCGGACCTCGGCGGCTTGTTCCACCACGTCGAAGCCGGCGACACGCGCTAGGCCGCGGCTGGGCCGCAACACCGTGCAGAGCATCCGCAAGGTGGTCGTCTTACCCGCCCCATTGGGGCCGAGCAGCCCGAACACTTCCCCCGGTTGGACCGTGAAGTGCAGGTTCTCCACCGCAGCTTTGCTGCTGCCGCGAAACCACTTCGTCAAGCCCTGGACTTCGATCATTCCTGTTCCCCGCCTTCCCCACGCTTAGCTGCCGCCTCCCGTTCCCGCTGCCAACGGCGGTAATTGTCCCAACTCGCCGGCTCGATCGGAAAGGGGGGAGACATCTCGCCGTTCAGGTACAACTGCACCCAGTCGTGCTTTTCGCCGCTGTTATCCTCAACAGGGAAGAGCAGGAAGTCGCCGTAGTGGGACAGGGCCACTTGCCGGTCTTTCCGCCCCACTGCCACGACCAGGTCGCCCAATAGGGCTGCCTTCCAGGGCGGGCGGGTTGGCAGGTCCACAATCGTCGGGTCCGTGTGCGGATCGCCGTGGCGGATGTCTTGGAGGAACCGCTCGAACCAGCGCAACTGCGCGCGGTTGGGCCGGATGCGGAACAGCTCGCGCAGGTTGCGGTAGCTCTGCCACTGCCGCCAGGCGCTCAGCAGAAACAAGCCGATGAGGAAGGCCAGAATCGGATCGGGTCCAAACCCCACCTGAAATTTCAGGTACGCTATCATGCCGTTGAGTAAGGCGAAAGCCAGAAGAATCAGGGCGTCGCACAGCACTCCTTCCGCCGAGGGGAAGAACCACTTGTAGAAGGCGATTAGCAATTCCCCCAAGATGAAGAAGGCATAGATGGCCAGGATCAAGTCATTGCCGCCATTCTTTTGCGAGAGGAAGGCGAAGAAGGCCATGATCAGAGCGAAGACGAAGTTTTCCCGGCCGCTCCGCTGCACGGCCCGGCACAGATCGCGGTACATCAGGACGTGGACCAGCCGCTGGTGCAACTCCGCCGCACTCATCGAAGCGGCGGACTCCTTGTCGGAGGCCGCCTCGGAATCGCCTGACGCATCGGAACTGTAAGGAGTCCCCCAGGACATGGATGCTTTCCCCCTCATGCGGAGACAAGCCAACTGTGTTTGTGCTATTGTTTCCTCGGCCAGCCATTCTGGCAATCGGAGTTCTGCCGCTCCGGCGGGAGGAAGCGGCAGCAGCGGGCGGCGGGGAAGGACGGCAGCGGAGGGAGGACAGCGACGGGGAGGGCTGCCGCGGCGAGGCTTTTCACGAAGCCAGGGGTAAGGCAAAGGAGGGGGACGGCGGCGGGGTAGGCGGACGGGTGTCGATCAGTTCGTAGAAGACGTTGCGCTGACGCGGTTCCCAGCCGGCTTCCCGGATCGCCCGGCGGATTTCTTCGAGCGTGAGGTAATAGACCGTCCCAGCGGAGGCCACCACGTTTTCCTCGATCATGAGGGACCCCATGTCGTTGGCACCGAAGAAGAGGGCGATCTGGCCGATCTTGCCCCCCTGCGTGACCCAGGAGGATTGGATGTTGGGGATGTTGTCGAGGTAGAGGCGGGCGATGGCCTGGGTGCGGAGGTATTCAAAGGCGCCGACTTCTGGGAAGTGGGCCATTTTGTGCCCCGGCTGGAGCGTCCAGCAGATGAAGGCGGTGAAGCCGCCGGTCTCGTCTTGCAGTTCGCGCAGGCGGGTGAGGTGTTCGATCCGCTCGGCTTCCGTCTCGATGTGGCCGAACATCATGGTGCAGGTCCCTTTGCCGCCCAGTTCGTGCCACACCCGGCAGACTTCCAGCCATTCCTGGGTCAGGGCTTTGCCTTTGGTCAGCTCTTTGCGGACGCGATCGACCAGGATTTCGCCACCGCCTCCCGGCAGGGAGCCGAGACCGGCAGCTTTCAGGCGGGCCAGCACCTCCCGCAGCGGCAGCTTGTTGATCTTGTGGAAGTGCCAAATCTCCGGCGGGCTGAACGCATGCAAATTGATCTGCGGATAGCGCGCCTTGATGTCCCGCAGCAGCTCCTCGTACCACTCCAGTTTGAGCTGCGGGTGCATGCCGCCCTGGAGCAGGATCTGGTCGCCGCCTAAAGCGATGGTCTCCTCGATCTTGCGGTACAATTCCTCGCGGGGCAGGACGTAGGCATCCGCATCGTGGGACTTGCGGTAGAAGGCGCAGAAGTCGCAGACCGCCGCGCAGATGTTCGTGTAGTTGATATTGCGGTCGATGTTGTAAGTGCGGTACGGTTCGGGATGGAGGCGCAGGCAGACGGCATGAGCCGCTTGGCCGAGGCGGATCAAATCGCGGCAGCGGAACAGTTCCAATCCTTCTTCCGGCGTCAGGCGATAGCCATCGACGGCTTTGCCGAGGATACGGTCGAGGTCGTTCATGGCGCAGCTCCGGCGAAGGCCAGGGCGGGTAAGGAGGTTTGCAGCCGCCGTTCTTCCAGGGGCGGCGTCAGGCCGAGTTGGGCGGTCAGTTCCGCGAAGCGGCGCAGGCCGGCCAGTTCCCACGCTCCCAGGTCATAGCGGATGATATGGCTCAGGTAGCGGCGGCAGTAGCCGGCGTCCAGATGGAGCCGGGCGGCTTCCCGTTGAGCGATCAGTCCCAGGCGCGAGAGGCCGCGCTGCCGCGCCTGGAGGAACGGTTCGGCCACGTCCTCCAGAGGGATTTCCGGCCGCACCGCCCAAAGGGCATAAACCATCGGCAGGCCGGTCCAGTCGGTCCATTCCGTGCCCAGATCGTAGGCGTAGGGCCACCCCGGCAGGCAGGCGTGCATCGCCCGATCGCCGATCAAAAGCACAGCGTCGGCCTCCACGTCCTCCACCGTGTGGTGCAGAGGCAGCGGCTGATACTCCGCCTCCACGCCCCAGCGCTCTTGCAGAAGCACGCGGACCAGAACAGCACTGGTGCGGGACCCTTCATCCAGAGCCACGCGGCGGATGTGCGGCCACTTGACCCGGCTGAAAAGCGTCACGCTGAGGACCGGACCCCGCGAAGCGATGGCTATCCCCGGAATGAACGTGTAGTCCGGCGCGCGGAGAAACTCCACCACGGGAATCAAACCGATGTCCAGCGTCCCCGCGGCCATCGCATCGGCCAGGCGGCTTGGCACGTCCAGGATCAACTGCCAGGGAGGGACATAGCGGTCCAGCTCCTCGATCAGCGGACGGGCGTTAAGGTAGCTGACCGCCCCTACACGCACCTGTCGGGTCATGGTCTTGCACTCCCCATTCCAGGCTTGGTCTTTTCGTTATAAGAACCGCAAGCGGCGGTGAAAACACAACCGCCCGGCTTCGCCTCGGCGAGGAAGAAGGCGGGCAAGCCGGGGGAGGAGTTGCTGCATCAGGGGGGCTGAGGTCGCAGCGCGGTCGGGGCGGCTCTCACGGGCAGCCCGCTGGAGGACAGGGCGGACAAACCGGCACGCACACCGGGACGCACCGCTGCACGCACACCGTCACGGTGTACGGCTCCCAGCGGCAGGTCGTCACCGGCACCAAACGGCAGTGGCTTTCCGGTACCACTTTGCAGGTTGTGACAGGAACATAACGGATGCGTTCTTCACATTCCATACGGATGCGGCACTGGCGGACCACACACTGCCGGGGTTCACAAACCAGGCGGCAAACCACTCGAGGAACATATCGCACGCAGTGTTGAGGAACCAATTCCGTTGTACAACGCGTCTCATAACGGACATGGTTTTCCTGGACCAGGCGGCAGACGGTATACGGGACCACCCGGCAGCGGCTCTCCAACACCGTGAAGCAACGGCGCCGCACCTCGTGGCGGACGTGATCCTCCCGGACCAGCTTGCAGACGGTGTACGGCACCAGCGCCTTGCGCACCTCCGGCACATAGGAGCAGCGCCGTTGCGTCACCAGGCGGACGCACGTCTCCGGCACCACCCGGCAAACGGTATAGGGCCGGTAGCATACCCTTTGTTCACAAACCGTAGAGCAGCGATAGCGCGTCTCCGTACGCACCGCCGTCTCCGGAACCAGGCGGCATACCGTGTAAGGGATATAACACACCTTGACTTCAGGAACCAGAGAACAGCGGGTACGGGTCTCATAGCGGATGCAGTGTTGAGGAACCAGGCGGCAGACGGTGCGCGTACAAGGCCGCAGCTCCGTCCGGCAGACCTTGCGGCATACAGGAACCTGCACAGTGACGCATACAGGCTTGCACACCTGGCGACATTCACGGATGACACGACATTCTTCATGGGGAACCCAGATCGAGCGGCACACCACACGGCCCGGACATTGCACGAGCTGCTCTACAATCGGACCGGGGCGGTAATAGGTCGTGCAGGTGCAGGGGTCAAATACGCATTCCCCAGGCAATTGCACACATTGCTTGACCACTGGACCCGGCACATATTCCGACACCGTCACGAAACGCCCCGTGCATACCTTCTCCACACGTTCCACAATCTGCGGCTCGATGACATACTGAATCTGTGTCTGAGGGACATACTCGATCACATCATGATACGTGGTGACCGGTACGTAAAAAGTCTCCGTCTCATAAACTGGCTTTAGGACCGTGTAAGGAATAGCAACCTGGTATTGTTCCGTCACTGGACGATAATGTACAGAACGTTGCTCCCGATAATGCGTTTCCTGAATCGGCTTCCAAACAGTATAAGGCACCTGGACTGTGTAGGGTTCTACAACTTGTCTTTGGACGGTGTACGGCTGAGCGGCAATATGCTGCTCTTGAATAACTTTCGGCACAGTATAGGTGACGGGAATCTGGCACTCCTCGACCACGGGGCGCAGGACAGTGTAGCAGTGCTCGCGGTAATGGGTTTCCGCCACGGTGCGGTAGGTCGAGTAAGGAATGGCGACGACGTAGTCTTGGACCACCGTTCGCGGCACCGTATAAGTTTCCTGGCGGTAGTGGGTCTCATAGACGGGGCGGAGGACGGAGTAGGGGACGGCCACCTGGAAGGTCCGCGTCACCGGTTTCCACACCGTAAAGGCTTGCTGCTGCCACTGGGTCTCGTAAACAGGCCGCTGCACGGTATATTGGTGGATCGTATCATAATGTTCCACCACGGGCCGTTGCACCACATACTTCTGAGCTAGCAGTTGAGTTTCCTGGACTTGCCGCAAGATTGTGCAAGTCTGGACCTGATAGTGGGTCTCATACACAGGCCGGTAGCAGACCTGTTGATGGTATTCCAGGATCGGTTGGTAATGCACGGTCAGGCCGCTGACCGGCGGCGCGCATTGCTCCGGCAGCAAACAGGGTTTGGGATAGCGGCACAAGCCCAGATGCCCGGCCCAAGCCAGCGGTGCCGGCAGAAGCCATCCTCCAAGCGTCAGAAGGGCAGTGCAGAGCCAACGCTTCATAATCGTGGTCCCTCGCATGCGGGTCCTTCGCAAGGGCGGCGAATAGCGCCAGGCGATGGAGTCCTCCTCTTCTGTCAGTGTGCGCAATGCGCGGAGAACAGGAAGGCCACAAGGCTTTCTGCCGCCGTTTCCTCAAGCCCAGAATGCCGCACATTCAATCTTCCCGGCGCATCCCATGCCAGCGGCTCAGAATAAAGAATTGCTCGAATCGGCGATAATGGAATCATCGGCACTGTTCTTTGTCCTTGCAGAGGGCCTGTAGTTGATGCGAAGCGAAGGATCGGCAGAGTCGAAGATGAGGCGGCAGCGACGTTAAGGGGGCAGTTCGTCGCTGTGTGCCGGGAACGCTTCGGCCTGGGCAGGCAGGAGGTGCGGCCTGGGAGCGGAAGATTCGGCCTGGGTGAGGGACTTCAGGCCGTTGTGCCGAGGATTCAGCCTTCGCTGTGGATTTGCTCGAAGCGCGGGGCGGCTTCAAGGAAGGCGGCCAGGAGGTGGGGGTCGAAGTGGTTTTGCAGGTCTTGGGAGAGGAGCTTGACGGCGCGAGCATGGGAGAGGGCAGGGCGGTAAGGCCGTCGGCTGCGTAGAGCTTCGTAGACGCTCACCAGACTGACCACGCGGGCGGAGAGAGGGATTTCGTGGCCTTTGAGCATATCTGGGTAGCCGCTGCCATCCCAGCGTTCGTGGTGGTGGCGGACAATTTCCGCGGCCAAGGGGAGGAAGGGCAGCTCGCTCCCCAGCTTGGCGGCGACGCTGAGCATCACTTCGGCGCCGACGGTGACGTGGGTTTGCACCACGGCGCTTTCTTCTTCGCTGAGTTTATCCGGCTTGATGAGTAATCCGCGGGGAATGGCCACCATGCCGATGTCGTAGATGGGGGCGATGGCGGCTAACAGTTCCAGGTAGGCATCGTCTTTGAGGCGGGTGTATTCGCCTTGATCGACGACAGCACCGGCCAGGGCGCGGACGTAACGGATGATGCGCCGCCAGTGGCCTTCGCTCACCAGGCTGGTTTCGGCCAGCAGACGGGAGAAGGTCAGGGAGAGGGCCTCGGCAGGGGCGGCTCGCCGCAGGGCGGGAAGGGACGCGGGTTTGGCCGGCGCTTGCCGTTGGGTCAGGGCATTCGAGATGCGCTGGGTCGGCTGGCTGCTTTCGGAGCCGCTGCTTTGCGCCCGGCGCATGAGCAAGGCGCGGACGCGGGAGACGAACTCGCTCGGCTTGAACGGCTTGGCCAGGAAGTCGTCCGCCCCGGTGGTCGACAAGCCTCCGAGGGCTTCATCCGGCATCATGCCCGACATGAGGAGAACTTTGAGCCGGTCGCTGTCCCAGCCGGCGGAACGGACCTTGGCGATCAGCTCCGTGCCGCTCCAGCCCGGCAGATTGACATCGACGATCAACAAGTCCGGCGAGAAGCGGGCCAGCTCCTCGTAGGCGGATTCTGCATCGGCGGCTTCGCGCAGCTCGTAGCGGTCCTTGAGCAATTGGGTCATGAGCAGGCGGATGGAGTCTTCATCATCGACGATCAGGATGCGTTCGCGTTTGCTCGTGCGGGAAGCGGCCTCGCGGGAGAGGGTCGCGGCAGTATTGGGGAGCCAGAGGCAGAAGCCGGTGAGGGTGGACGCGACGGCGCGGGCGGAGGGGAAGCGCTGATCCGGGTCGGTTTGCATCAGACGGGCGACCAAGTCGGAGACTTCCTGCGGCACTTCGGGGCGGAGTTGGTGGACCGGCGGCGGCGAGGTGGTGAGGCGGCGGTGCAAATCCTGCAACGGGTTCCCCGTTTCCGGATAGGGTTCCACCCCGGTCAAGGCCCAGTAGAGCGAAGCGCCGAGGCTGAAGAGGTCGGCCCGGCCATCGACATTGCGGGGATCGCGAGCCTGCTCGGGGGCCATGTAGCCGATCGTGCCCAGGAGCGTCCCCGGTTCGGTGACGTTGCGCATCGGCATGCGGGCCAGGCCGAAATCCAGCACCTTCGCTTGCCAATCCGGCGTCACCAGGATGTTGGAGGGTTTGATGTCGCGGTGGATCAAGCCGTGGCGGTGGGCTTCGGCCAAGGCTTCGGCCACCTGGCGGAACAGATCGCAGGCGCGGTGCGGCGCCAGCGGCCCTTTCTCCCGTACCAGCGTGTACAGGTCCTGGCCGGGGATCAACTCCATGACGAAGTAATCGCGGTACATCGGCGTGGGGCCTGGCTGCTCCCAGCGCCCGGCGTCGAAACAGGCGACTATGTTCGGATGCTGCAACCGGGCCACGGCCCGCGCTTCCGCGTAGAAGCGGTGGACCATCCGTTCGTTCCCATCCGAGGCCCGGCTCATGACCTTCACCGCCACTTGCCGCCGCAGCGTGATGTGTTCCCCGCGGTAGACCGTCCCCATGCCGCCGTGGCCGAGCAGGTCCAGCAGCCGATAGGAACCCAGGAGCAACTCATGCCCGTTCCCTTTGCGGATGGCTTCCATCTGGAAGCGGGTGATCAGATGCCGCTGGTGCAAGGCGTGCAGCAGTTCGTCGATCGTCAGGGCTTGTTCCAGGCGGTGGCGGTCGCTTTCGGGCAGCTCCTCCCACTCCTCGTGCAGGACGATGTGCTTGTCGAGCAGCCAGTGCAGCAGCGTTTGAGGCAGGGTGGGCGCTCCTCCTTCCACGTGCACTGTCGTGGCGGGCGAAGCGGGTGATTCGAAGAGGATCGAATCCGGGTATGGCGACATGCCGGGGGCGCTCCGACTTCTTCCGGTGGGAGACCAACTCATGGCCGTATCACAATTTGGCTTACAGTTGGAGGAAAAACAAGCCGCGCAGCGGACGGAAAGTGCGGGGAGGGGCGAAAACGCTCGCAGATTTCACGCCGAGGTGAAATCCCGTGTCCGGCATCAGGCGGCGGCGTAAGAATCCTGGGAGATATTCGGCAAGCCGAGAAAAATTGGGCCGGGATAAACAGCACGGGAAGGCAGGTTCCCTTCCCAGCGACCGGTCCAAGGACGAATACAGTCTGCACCGGGCGGAGGGACCGGACTGCTCCGGGCATCGAGTCCGAGGAACCGGACTGCTCCGGGAATCGAGTCCGAGGGCGGCAGAAATGACGGGGAGTACGGGGAGGCCGTCAGACGCCGGCAGCCCGGCGGAGCGCCTCAGCCCGATCCGTTTTTTCCCACGTGAAGTCCGGCAGCTCCCGCCCGAAGTGGCCGTGGCAGGCGGTCTGCCGGTAGATCGGCCGGCGGAGTTTGAGTGTGTCAATGATGCCTTGGGGCGTGAGGTGGAAGAATTCGCGGATCAGCTCGATGAGGCGCCCTTCGGCGATCTTGGCCGTGCCGTTGGTGTTCACCCAGATGTTGAGCGGGTCGGGGTAGCCGATAGCGTAGCTGAGCTGGACTTCGCATTCGCGGGCCAAGCCGGCAGCGACGATGTTTTTGGCGATGTAGCGGGCCATGTAAGCGGCACTGCGGTCGACTTTGGTGGGGTCTTTGCCGCTGAAGGCGCCGCCGCCGTGGCGGCCCCGACCGCCGTAGGTGTCCACGATGATCTTGCGCCCGGTCAGGCCGCTGTCCCCGTGCGGACCGCCGGTTAGGAAGCAGCCCGTCGGATTGATATGGCAGGCGATGTCTCCCGCTTCCAGCTTGGGCGGCTTGTCCCCCGGCGGAATCATGACGAACCGCCCGCGGATCAGGTCCTCCCGTTCCCGCCGCAAGACCGGCTCGATCAGCTCGTGGATGATCCGTTCGCGGGCCTCATCGGTGAAATAGTCCTTATTCTGGCGGCAGGTCATCACCTCGCGGGTATGCTGGGTGCTGAGCACAACCGTATGGATGCGGTGCGGAGTTCCGTCGGCGTTGTATTCGACCGTCACCTGGCTTTTGGCATCGGGCCGCAGCCAGGGCAGCCGACCGCTCCGCCGCAACTCCGCGTGATACTCCACCAGCCGGTGGGCCAAATGGATCGGCAGCGGCATGAGGCTCTTCGTCTCGTTGCAGGCGAAGCCGAACATCATCCCCTGATCTCCCGCTCCGCCGCAATCCACCCCCTGGCTGATATGCGGACTTTGTGCGTGGATGTGGCAGTCGATCTGGCACGACTCCGCCGTAAAGCCAATCTCTTCCCGCTCCGCCTCATTACGGGCCACGTAGCCGATCTCTCGGATCACCTCCCGCACCAGACGGTCGATCGCTTCCCGTGTCAGGGGAGCCTGGGTGGTGATCTCCCCAGCCACCACGACCAGATTCGTCGTCACCAGGGTCTCACACGCCACCCGGCTGTTCGGATCATGCTGCAAGCAGTAATCCAGCACGGCATCGGAAATCTGATCGGCTACCTTGTCCGGATGCCCCATCGACACTGATTCACTGGTAAACAGATAACGCTCATCCGACACGATCACGCCCCCAACAACAACGGCCTCCCTGGACCGCAAAACCCGGCGACCCCGCTTTTGGTACGCTCGTTATACACAAACACCCTGCCCAAGGCCAAGTGCCCGGCGGATCCTTCCCCGCACTCGCGCCCCATGCGCCCCGCCTGCCTTTGTTCCCGCAGGCTAGCGGGCTTCCCCTCCATCCGTTCCCGCAGATCAGGAGGCCTGACTCCCCTTCTTCCCCCCGACTGTCGAAGCGCTGACGCTCCGCGGGGGATTCCACGTGTGCCGTCGGCCCAATCTCCTCCCTTTCCCATGATACGGCTCTCCAAATGAAATGATACGGCTCCCGCCCTCTCTTCAGGAGCGAGAGAATCAGGAGCGAGAGAAGCGAGAGCGAGGACGGAGGGAGTGGAAAAGCGGAAATCGATGGCCAGACGGTCTGATCCGGAATCCCCGCCCATTTCCTGTCCCGCATCCGGTTCTGGGCAAATACGGGGGATGCCGGTCCGGCCGGGGTCACTTTCCAGCGACAGGAAGATGTCACTTTCCGGCGACGGGAACGGCCCGGCCTTCGATGGCGGCGAAGAGCTTGCCGAAGGTCTCGGTGATGTCAGCCCCGGACTGGACGAGCACGCGCTTGGTTTCGCGGACGGTTTGCCCGGCCACGGTCAGTTCAGCAGTGACATCGTAATAGTAGAGCTGGCCGGGTTGCAGCGGCGGGGTGGTGAAGGCCCGCTCCGTCCCTTCCTGGGTCGTCAGGCGGCCATCGACATACAACTTCGCTTCCGCCGGCAGGACGAACTTCAGATGAGCGCCGATTTTCTTCCCCTCCTCTTTGGTGCCGTCCTTCTTCTCCTTATCGCCGGGTTTGGGTTCGATTGGCTTGGGCTGATCCGGCGTGCCGGGAGGCGGGGCTTGCGGCAGCGTGGGCTGGCCGTAGATGGCATACGGCGCGCCGTAGATGCCCGGCGGAGCGTAACCCCAGCCGCCGCTGGTGCGATGGCCCCACACCGTGGGCACCATGATCACCGACGGCCCAAACGCCGAGCCGATGCCGTAGTAGCCGCCGTAGCAGCCGCCGTGACAGGCCCAGGGCGTGCTCAGCCAAGCCCCATAGCCGCCGTAGCACGCGGCACTGCCGTAACAGGCCCCCAAGCAGCTACAACCCCAACCGCCGTCCACCACCGCATAAGCCCGATGGGCATACTTCCACGCTTTCTTGGCATGCAGCCAGCCGAGCAAGCCGCCGTGACAGCCCGTGCAGCCATAGCAGCCGGTACACCCCGCGCAGCCGTACAGCACCACCCCTGTGCACCCGGCACACCCCGCACAACCGGACACCACCACCGGAGCCGCTTCCGCCGCAGGCGCGGGATCGGCAGCCGGCGTCAGCGCCGCCAGAAGAACCACTCCATACATGGCGTCTCCTCCAGAAGAACTCTTGTAGCCGCAGTTGGTCCCATCTCCACCCGTCGGCCACACCTTCGATAGTAAATCTGCACAGCAGGCGAGTCAAAGGCAATCTGCGACAACTGGCGAAAATGCGTAAACCCCCGCAACCGCATAAACGGAACCGCGTTCCCGGAGAGCTTGTCCCACCACCACTTGCGGCTCTCCCAGCCGATCAAACCAAGCGATTGACTCGACGGGAATCGAGGGGCTTCCACCGTGAAGTCGTCTGCGCTGCGGCAACGGAAGCGATTTTCCGCTGCGTCCCTCGGTGGCAAGAAGGCCGGAGGGGGTTCCCGCTCCTAAACAGCTTGGCAATGCAGAGGGGTACTAAACGGAGGCGGAGGAACGAAGGATCAGAGTGGGAACAGCGGAAGCGGGGGGACGCCCCGCAGCGGCTTTCTCACCGCCCAGACTGGCGCGGCCGGCTAGCCGGGAAGCAGTTGGAGCGAGCGGCTGCGATTCATCTGATCCAAAAGGGCCTCGAACTCGGCGACAGGTTTGGGTCCGAGGTCCTCGCCGGTGCGCAGGCGGACCGAGACGGCCTGGGCCGCCACCTCCTTGTCCCCCACCACCAGAATGTAGGGCACCTTCTGCAATTGGGCTTCGCGAATCTTGGCATTCATGCGGGCGCTGCTCAGATCGGCTGTCACCCGGAAATCCCGCTCCGTCCAGCGCTGGGCCAAGTGGCGGACGTAGTCGAAGTGGCGGTCGGCGATCGGTACCAGCACCGCTTGCACGGGGGCCAGCCACACGGGGAAGGCCCCGGCGTACAGCTCGATCAGATAAGCCAGCATCCGTTCCATCGTGCTGATGACGCCGCGGTGGATCATTACCGGCCGCTTCGGGCGGTCATCGCTGTCCTTGTATTCCAGCTCGAACTGATTCGGCAGGTGAAAATCGAGTTGGATGGTGGAAAGAGTTTCCTCCCGGCCCATGACGTCCTTGACCTGCACGTCGATCTTGGGGCCATAGAACGCTGCCTCCCCTTCCGCCTCGAAAAACGGCAAGCCGTGCTCTACCAGCGCCTCCCGGAGCATCGCTTCCCCTTTGGCCCACATTTCGGGATTGTCCACGTACTTTTCCTTGTCGTTGGGATCGTGCTTGGACAGGCGGAAGCGGTAATCCTGAATGCCCAGGTCAGCGTACGCCTTCTTCATGAGGTTGAGCACGCCGGCGATTTCTTCCTTGATCTGATCCGGCCGGACGAACAGGTGGGCATCATTGAGGGTCATGCAGCGGACCCGCGACAGGCCGCCGACCACGCCGGAACGCTCGTAGCGGTACATGGTGCCCAGCTCGGCGATCCGCACCGGCAGATCGCGATAGCTCCGCGGCTTGCACTTGTACACCTGAATGTGATGAGGGCAGCACATCGGGCGCAGCACCAGCTCCTCCCCGTCGCCCACCTCCATCGGCGGGAACATGTTCTCCTTGTAATGCGCCCAATGGCCGGACTGAATGTACAGCTCCTTTTTGGCGAGGTCCGGGGTGTACACGTGCTCGTAGCCGGCTTTGCGTTCGTAGTCGGTGATGAACGTCTCCAAAATCCGGCGGATGGTCGCTCCCTTGGGTAGAAGCATGGGGAAGCCGGAGCCGAAGATCGGCTCGTTGGCGAATAGCTCCAGCTCCCGGCCCAGTTTGCGGTGATCGCGGCGGGCGGCCTCTTCCAGCCGGGCCAGATGTGCCTGCAAATCCGCAGCGCTGGCCCAGGCCGTGCCGTGAAAGCGCTTGAGCATCTTGTTCCGGCTGTCCCCGCGCCAATAGGAACCTGTCACCTGCAAAATGCGGAAGGCGTCCGGGTCCAGATGCCCCGTCGATTCCACATGCGGCCCGCGGCACAAGTCGATGAACCCATCATGCTGATACACGGTGATCACCACCGGTCCCCCGGCGGCATTGCCATACTCATCCTGCCCGCGCGTCAATCCCTCGATCAGCTCCAGCTTGTACGGATTGTCCCGGAAAATCTGCCGCGCTTCCTCCGCCGTCACCTCCCGCACGTGGAACGGGTGGTTCTCGCGGATGATCTGCCGCATCCGTTCGCTGATCCACTGGAGGTCTTCCTCCGTCGGGTTCACGTCCAGGTCGAAATCGTAGTAAAAACCGTATTCCACCGGCGGGCCGATCGTCGGGCGGGCCTGGGGGAAGCGCTCCACCACCGCCTGGGCCAGAACGTGGGCAAACGAATGCCGCAGCTTGTATAGCGCCGGATCGTAATCCTTGGGAATATACTTTTCGCTGGCTGCCTTCAGCTCCGCTTCACTGGCCATAATCGTCCCCTGCTCTTCGTCATTACTCCATGTCCTCAGGGCGAGAAGCGACCCATGCCAGGGGGCTGCCCTGCCTGCCGGACCAGCCGACGCAAGCACGGATCGAACTCTCCCCTCCAGAACCGGGCCTTTGCAGCATCACCATTCTATCCTGCGCCAGTCCGGCTTGCAGAAGATATAGCACCAGGGAACGAAAAGGGGACGGGTCCGCGCCGCCAGGTTCGTCAAATCGCAGCCTCGTCCTGAGCCGCCAAGGAGTGGGCGATCTCGGCGAGACAGAGGCGGCCCGGCCGAGAAAGCAGCCTCAGAGATTTCCAGGGCTTCACGACCGGTCAGGGCGTCACGGACGGCGGGGCAGAAGTTGCGGCAGAGCGCGGTAGAGGTTCCAACTCAGGCGAAGCAGCTTGCAGAAACGGCTGGGTTCGTCCAGGGCGGCTTCCACCGCCGGATCGGGTCTTTCTGGCGATGTGCCGTGGGAGCACGCATTGCGCACCCATTGCACTTGCCGCAAGGTGGCCTTGTATTCTTCATCCAAGCCAGCATAGTTGAACAGATATTCTTCAGCATTCTTCCGGCTGTCATAACGGGATGTACTCTTATAGCCAAAAACCAGGCGACATGTACGTATGAGAATCGCTTCATATGTCAAGATTATAGCATGGAGATAATTCTGATGTTTCAGTGCTTCCTGCGCATTGGCATAGTACCATTCGTCATCATAATGCCGGCTGGAGAGGAAGTTGCGTAGTTGCTGCTGGATGATCGCGGTGAGTGCCGGGCTGGCATGGCGGGACTGGCTGAGCCGATCGATGAGGTCTTGGATTTGGGTTCGCGCACGGGAAAGCTGATTGGTGTTTTCCAGGAACCAGACCTGCTCGGCGAGTTGCTGGTCCTCCTCATTCTGAAGGAACTGCTGGAGGAGTTGCTGGTAGTTGCCGGTCAGGTGGAAGACGGCCATCGCCTCGGTCAGGCCCTGCAATTCCTGGCAGAACGAGAGGCAGGCCACCGGCGTCTGATTCAGGGCATCCCGCGCCTCGAACACCCCGCTGTAATAGGAGACGGAACGGATGTCATGCGTCCAGCGCATGAGGGTAAGCACATGGGTGGCCAGCGTCGGCAGATGGCGGAAGCCGTGGCTGATGTCCAACACCACTTCGCTTTTCTCCGGCACCGCCTTCAGTAACACCTCCGCGAGCCGCTCCTGATCGAACGGCTCGATCAGATGCAAGGAGACCTGAGGCTGCTTATCGACCCCATATTGATTAATGAGGCTTTCCCAATGAGTGAGTATATCTTGATTGATAGTCTTAGATATGACATGATCATCGATTCTTATATATTCTTCTTCCAATTGATTTTGCACAGAATTATCGAGGAGCCGATACAACTCCGACCAGAGGGACGCGTTGGTACCTAGAATGATCCACCGTTCGACTTTTTTCTGGAGGCCGTTGATCAGGTAATCGAGGAGGGCCAAGCCGAAGAGGGAGGTAGCGCGGGTGAACGATGAACCGGGGGAGGAAGGGGGCGGATCGAAGCGATAGGTGGTCTGCTCGTATTGGGAACGGGGATTGTGGGGATCGCGTTTGCGGCCCACGCCGAGGAAACTGATGAGGGTCGTCGCCATAGGGTCAACTCCTGGGATGCAGCGCTGGGGCGGGGAAGCTCTGCGTTGTCGGTCGATGCTTCCGCGGTGAGGGATGCGGATATTTTCCGGTATCATATTGGCACGATTAGTGATGACCTCTCTCCTGCCGCAGTTTGGGAAGCCGTGGGGTCGGCAACTCCTTTCCCAAAAAACGGCTGCCATTACCCAGAATTACGTTGAGACGCACCACGGTATGACACCGATTCGCGCCCCGCTGTTTCCTGCCCAGCTCCTGAGCAAAATTGCCCGCGAGCGGCCCACGCCTTGCGGCAATCGCGGCCTCCGCCAGGCGAACATGGCCAGGGAGAGGTTATCCGCCGGGCTAGGGTATACTGCCAGTTTACCCCAACGGCAGGTACGGACAAAGCAAAATCTGCCTCAGCGATAGCCGAAGTGGATGAGCGTCACGCCCAAATGTTGGTTTGTTCCAGCGTACCGCCTGGAGGAGCGGCGTAGTTGCTGCTTCATTTCCCTCGCGGAAACGAAGGACTTGCGAAGAGCCGCCCGTTGTTTACCATAAAGTCTCAATGCTGGGGGGAAAGGTGAGGTTCGAGGGAGGGGCGGCCCATGGGACGACACGTGAGCTTAGCAGGGTTAGTTGCGATCCTGGCTGTGGGGAGCTATGCGCAGGAGCCGAGCATTTCCCAAGCGCCGAACACATGGGTCAAACGCAGTCCGTTGGAAGGCACGCCGCCGTCGCCGCGCTTAGGTTATGAGGGGGCCTGCGTCTGGGACAGCAAGCACCACGTGATGATTCGTTATGGCGGGCACAATCAGGGGGGCGGCGGGGAACAGCATTCGGAAGTCTGGACCTTCGATCCGATCACCGCCAGGTGGACGCTCAAGGAACCGAACACTTCCCCGCCGGGGATTTGTTGCGGTCAGCAAAACGTGTTTGACCCGATACGCGGCCGTTATATCCGCTTCCCGGCCTTTAGCGGGAGTCATGGCTGGCAGTGGTTTCGTGAGATTTATCTCAACGATTCCTCGGTGTGGACGTATGATCTGGAAACGAACCTGTGGCGCAACATGCGGCCGTTACCGTCGCCCCGACTGGCTCCGCTGCGCTGTGCGTCGTGGGATGCCGATGAGGAAGTCGTCGTGGTGTTCGGCGGGGAGGGGTCTCGCGAAGGGACCCTCGTTTACGACCCTTACACCAACGAGTGGAAGTGGATGAATCCGAAGATCGAGCCGGAGTTTCGCAGCGGCGGCAACATGGCCTATGACTCGGCCCGCAAGCTGCACATCTTGTTCGGTGCGCAATTCCTCGATGATCCCCACACCTGGGCCTATGACTTGAAGAAGAACGAATGGCGGGACATGAAGCCGGCAGTCATGCCGCCGACGAAACAGAATGATGCGGTGCTCGCCTATGACCCGCACAACAAAGTCATCCTGGCCGTGGTGAAAATCACCGAAACGCGCGAAGGCAAGAGCGTGGATCGCCTGGAAACCTGGGCATACGATGCGGGTGCGAACCGATGGACCAAGATGAACCCTCCCCAGGAACCGGACCCGTCCGGCGCCCGTGCTCGCCAGCTCATGTTCGCTCCGGAACTCAACCTGGCCATTCTGGAAAACCGCACCCATCCGCCCCAGGGCCGCCACGAACAACAAATCTGGACCTATCGCTATGCGGACGGCAAGCCTCATGAGCCACCGAAGCCCTCCCCGCGCAAGCGCACGCAGCCGCCCCTTGTGGAAGACGTTACCGTGTCCGTTGTGTCCGCCAAGCAGGTGGAGTTGTCGTGGAAGCCGGTAAAACTGCCCGGTGAAACGGACAACTTGGAAGGCTCCGCAATCGTCGGCTATCATGTGGAACGCGCCGTGGTGGAAGTGTGGAGCGAGGATCAGCTCAAGCGTCTCAAGTCGAGCACGCCGCCGCTCCCAGAGCCATCCGTGGGCGCCATTCGCCGCATCGGACAATTCGAGCGCCTCACCGCGATGCCGGTGAAAGGGACAACGTTCACCGATACGTCAGTGGACTTGCAAACGCCCAAGGTTGTCGCCGCCAAGCCGATCTACGAACGCCGATTTTATCCCGAGGAATTGGAGGACAATGGCAAGCCGTATCGTTTCGCCGTGTACGCCTACCGCATTCGTGCCGTCAACGCCCGCGGCGAATGGAGCGGCCCATCTCCCGCCTGCTTCACACTCCCTTCCTCGCCGCAGTGGGTGTTCGCCAAAGAGGAGGGGACCACCTGCCACCTCAAATGGGCCGCCAATCCCGAAAAAGGGATCCAGGGCTACCGTATCTACCGTATGGATGGCCGCTGGCAAAAGGACCCTGTTTCGCGACTCACAGCGCACCCTATTTCCAGGACGACTTACAGTGATCCGACCGCAGGCAAAGCTGCACGCCGGTACTATGTGGTCGCCGTGGACGCCCTTGGGCAAGAGGGTTTTCCATCCGCACCGGTGTGGTTCAACCGGGAGTGGCGGCCATTTTACTTGCCCTTCATTGGCGAATGGCATCAATGAAAGGACGGCTCCTGCCTTCCCCCCAGCCTGATCTGGGCCTACTCGGCTCGGTTTCTGCATTTGGTCGCTTGTTCAGAGATGGGGCCGAAGTCAAGGGATGGCGCCGAGGCGAGCGGTTAGGGCGTGAGCGAGGGGGAGTTCCCGCGGCGGAGTTGGGACCCACCTGGCGGGGTAAACACCTTGGAGGCTTCGCATTCGTGTGGCTGCTCTTGGTCATGCTGTTCCCAGGGGCAAGGAATGGTCAGCGGCATGAGTTGGGGTGTGGCCTGTACGCCTGCTTCGGCGGACATTTTCGGCAACGACTGGCGGCCAGGCGATGGCAGGCGCGCGGGCTGCCGAGGACAGGGTGGGGAGGTTCCTCCGGCTCAGCGCGGCGGGGACAGGACCTGGCTGAGGAGCGGACCGCGGGGTTGGTCTACTCCCAACACGGCCAGATAATTGGCGACGGCGTTGAAGTAACTCCCCAGGATGACGGCGACCTTGGTCTTGGCCTCCGCCGCGGCGATCTCTTGCAGGTTCAGCTCCACCAGTGAGATGCGTCCTTCGCGGAAACGCACGGTTTCGATTTGCAAGACCCGTTCGGCCTGTCGCTGTTCCTCCTGGGCTTGCTGGAGGCGCTGCCAGGTGAGGAGCAGTTCCGAGACGGCGTCCTGGACCTGGACGGTGATTTCGTCGCGGGCGTAGCGTTCCTGGGCAAGGAGTTGGGCGAGCTGGGCCTGAGCCGTCAGCGCCTGGCCGCGGGCATTGCGGAAGGGAAGGGGAAACTCCAACACGGCCCCGACTTCGCCGGTGGTGCGGTCCGTGGCGAAGGGTCCCGTACCGCTCAGGGTTTTTTTGGCGGCTCCGACGTCCTGGGCGCCTTGCAGCACGAGGTTGAGGTTGGGCAGGAGTTGATTGTTGGCCAGTTGCCATTCGAGGCTGCGCCGCTGTTTTTCCAATTGGAAGCGGATCAATTCGGGGCGTTGGCGTAGGGCCAATTGCACATCCGCCGCCAGGCCTTCCGCACGGGGCAGGGGGAAGGGGGTTTGCAGGAAGTTGGGGTCGAGCCAATGGCTAGGAGGAACGACGGGCTGGCCCTGTTCGTCGCGCAAAAACAGGGACAGGCGCAAAGCGGATTGTTGGACGAGCCGTTCGGCGGCGAGTAGAGCTTCGCGGCGGGAGGCCACGAGGCGGCGGTTGAGGGCCACCGGGGCTTCAGCGATCTTGCCGGCGCGGAATTGTTCGTCGAAGACCTGCTGGCGATCCACGGCCAGGCGGAGCAGCTCCTCGGCGATGCGATACTGAGCGCCCGCCACTTGCCAGCTCCAGTAAGCCTGGGCGGCGGCCCGGAAAAAGTCGAGGCGCGCCCGGCGGATGGTAGGTTCGGCCAGGTTCTCGGCGATCTGCGCGGCCCGCAAGCGTGCCCGCCGGGGATCGATCGCGCGGTTTTGCAAAAGAGGCACTATGACTCCGGCCTGCCATTCGCCTCCCTCGCCCGTCTTGCGGTCGCCGTAGTAGATCGGAAAGTTGCCCTGGCCCCAACGCCAGGCGGCAAAGGTGGACATGCCCCCGTAGGGAGAAGTCTGCTCGATGCTGGCCAGGAGCCGACTGCTGCTAAAGGTTCCCCCCTGCTCGGCGGAGCGGAGGCGGAGCACCGGGTCGAACTGCCCTTCCGCCGCGAGCCGCTGGCCGGCGGCGATTGTCCGTTCGAGTTCCACGGCATAAAGCAGGGGAAAGGCTGCCGCTACGCTTTCCAGCACTTCCTCCAGCCGCAGGGGTTCTTCGGCGGGTCGGGGGAAAGGCAAGACGGCGGGCGGTGAAGCCGGTGAAGGCGAAGGAGCGGGCCGAGTCGGTTCCACCGCCTCGGGGCGGTCTTCTGCCGGTCGCGGGGGCGGGGCTTCAGGCGGTTCCGCCGTTGGCGTGGTATCGTGAGGGGGCGCGGGCAGGGGAGCGGGCGGTGGAGGCGGAGGCAGCGTGGGAACAGGCAGCGGCTGGCGAAGGTAGGCATTCGACGGCAAAGGCGATTGCAGGGCACAACTGACCGGCAGGAGGGCGACAACGGCCAGCAGGACTAACCCGCCGCGGCGGCCAGCTATCACGGCTTGTCTGGCAGGAGGCCCGGAGGCGATCAGCCCAGCCGCCGGCCTCGCCTCACTTGCCCCGGCGCTGGACCGGTCCCAAGGGCGAAGCCGATTCCTCCGCCGGCTTGAGTTCGCGGACCAGCGGGAAGCCATTGAGCACGCGCCAGACTTCGTAGCCCAGCGGAACCTGCCGCAGGAGAATCCAGCCCTGAGCGCGCACTCCTTGGCGCAGGTATTCATACGCAGGCCATTCCTCCCCCGCTGCCGGTGCCACCAGAATGCGGAAGCGGCCATTGCCATCGGAAGTGGGGTCAATCAGGTACACTTCCCCCCGGAAGGTTCCCGCGGCCACCTGGGGAAACGAGGCCAACTGGACGGCAGGCCACCCCTCAAACTGGAGCAGAACCGGGGCCCCCTTGTGCACCAATGGCAGATCGTTGCCATCGATGTAAAGCTCGGCCACAATAGCGGGGTATTCCCCCCATGTCAAGGGGTCGTAGAAGCTGTAAGCCAGCCCTCCCAGCAGGGCCAGTTCCGCCGGCTGAATCGGCGGTTTGCTGGGATCTTCCAAATCGGGGACCAGCACCGCGAGGCGTTCGCCGGGACGCACCAGTTGCCCGCCGGCTTCAGCGTTCGCCAAAATGCGGAAGATGACGCCCGCCACGGGTGCATAGACGCGCTGGTTCTCCTGGCGCTGCACCTGGGACCGCACCATCAGATATTGTTGCCGGACGGCAGCTTGTTCGCTCAGGGCGGCCTTGAGGGCGGCTTCCTCCGTTTGGATGAGGGCGGCGGTGCGCTTGTCGGTGGCCTCCCGCTGAGCTTCGGCGGCTGCCAGCGTTTTCTCCGCTAGCTTGACCCGCGCTTCCGCCAGCGGCACCTGGGCCTTGGCCAGGTTGCGCTTCCGCTCGGCTTCTTCCAGTTCATCCTTCGACACCACTTTCCCTTCACCGAGACTGCTGCGGTATAAGCGCAGGGTCCGCTGATAATTCAGCTCTTCCCGTTGCAGGTCGAAACGGGCACGTTCCAGTTCCTGCTGGGCCACGAGCACTTGAGCCTGGGCTTGTTCCACGCGATAGCCTGCCTCCGCCAGCAGCACTTCCCGTTCCTGTTGCACATATTGCAAGCGGGACTCCTGGTCCTTGACGCGCCCATCCGCCAGGGTGAGGCGTTGCAAAGCGAGCAGTTCCTGCTCCCGCAGACGCTCCAGGATGAGCGGATCGTTGTCCACCAGGTCCACGAGCAACTGCCCGGCCCGCACCCGATCCCCCTCCACCACATGCCACTTTTTCACCCGCCCTTCGATGGGAGAGACGATGAATTGGGGGCGGCGCGCGGGATGGAAGGCGATGGTCTGTCCCCTGCCGGGGACCGTTTGCGTCCAGGGGACGAAAGCGGCGGCGGGGAGCAGCAGAAACAGCAGCAGGACCAGGCCGAAAGCCAAGCGGCGCACCGACCGCGGAGTTTGGCTCAGGCGGATGGCCGGTAGATGCAGATCGGGTTCGGCAGAGCGGATGGGAGAACGGAAGGCAGATCGGATCATCGTCATGTCTCCAGCTTGAGAGACGAGAGCGCGCGCACCCCAGGGGCTTTGGGCACGGCTTGGGGCCAACCCCGCGGGAGAACCGCCGCGCTTCCTCAATTATCCGTTGTGCATCTCCCCAGTCGGACCAGGGCGTCTTCTGTCTCCCCCAGCGGCTCCGAAGGCCCAGGTCCAGCTTCCTTAGCTTTCCCTAGTCCAGCGCAAGGATCAGCCGGCGCGGCTCTGGACCTCCCGCGGACTGCTACGCGCTGGCGGCAGCAAGGTGATAACGCGGTCGCATTGGCGCGCTACGGCTTCGGAGTGTGTGATCACAATCAACGTCCAGGGCGTGTCTGGACCCAAGAGAGTGGCCAGTGTCATGTCGCGGAATTGTTCATCGAGGTGGTCCAAGGCTTCGTCGATGATCAGGAGTCTCGGTTCTCCCAGCATGGCGCGGGCGAGCATCAGGCGGCTGGCCTGGCCTAATGACAGTGGCTTGCCATCACCCCAGAGCATAGTATGCAGCCCGTCGGGGAAGGCCATGATGGTGTCCAGCATGCCGACTTTGGCGAGGATCTCGTGGATTTGCATGAGGCTGATCTCTTCGCGCCCCATGCGCAGGTTGTCCAGCACGGTCCCTTCGATGATTTCCACCCCTTTGACCAGGGCCACATGTTCCCGCAAGGAATCGGGACGCAGGCTGCGGATATCCACGCCGTCGATTTCCACCCAGCCGCTTTGGGGGGTGCGCAAGCCGTAGAGCACGTCTGCCAGGGTGCTTTTGCCTGCGCCATTGGGGCCGACAATCGCCACCCGTTCCCCTGGACTGATGCTCAACGACAATTGTTGCAATGCTGGCCACTTCTGCCCGCTGTAGGTGAAGGAGACGCTATGCAGGGTGACGCTCGCCCCTTTGCTGTGCGCGACGTGATGCTCCCCGGTGAGGCTTTCGGACGGCAGGTCCTGGAGTTGGCCCAGTTTATCCATCGCCGCCAAGATGTCGTAGTACGCCTCGACGTATTTGATGATCTTGAGGAAAGTCGCCAGGATGAGATTGATGACGATTTCCGCCGCCACGAGTTCGCCAAGGGTGAGTTGCCCCTGGATCACCAAGGTGCCGCCCAGCGCCAGCAGAGCCACGTTGATGACGATATACAGCAGCACCAGGAAGGCGAACTGCCGCAGGAGAATGCGGAAGTGCTGCTTGCGAGCTTCGAGGTACTCCCGCGTCAAAGCTTCGGCCCGCTCCCAGGCCATGCGGGGACCTCCGGCGAGCTTGAAAGCCACGGGATGCCGCGCGATTTCTTCCATCCAGCCGGCCACCCGATACTTGGCGACGGATTCCCGAATGGCCGTGCGCACCGCGCCCCGTCCCAACACCACGACCCAAAACGCCAGCGCACCCAACAGCAGCATGTTGAATCCCAGGAGCAATTGATGATATACGGCCAGCAGGACCATGCCGATGCCGATCTGCAACAGCAAAGAGACGCCATCGAGCAGCAGCACTGCCGAGGACTTCTGCACGGTCAGCACATCGAAAAACCGATTGACCAACTCAGGCCCGTAGCGGTGGTCGAAGGCCTTGAGGTCCACCCGCGGCAATTTGTACGACAACTCCGAAGCCACACGAATGAATATCCGCCGCTGGATGTACTCCACGAGCAAATACTGCAACAGAATCAGAACCCCGGCGATCGTGAGCGCCACGAGTAAGCCCAGGCACAGCACGATGAGCTGCTGGATCAGCGTGCCGAAGGCCACGGTGTTGACCACGGCCATGGTCACAATCGGCACGGTGAGATTGAGCAGGCCGATCGCCACGGCAAAGGCGATGACCAGGCGGATGTCCGTCCGGTCGGGGCGCAACAGCCGCAGCAGCCGCTTCCAGGGATGCAGGCCGGTCAGGAAGTGGCCGTGCTCCTCCTCCTGCTTCGGAGCCGGCCACGGAGGAGTCGTGACGGCGATGGGAATCGGTTCCAGCCATTCCAGAACCACATCCGCGTCGCTGGCGCCTAGGATAGCCGCTAGCTCATCCGCGCTATGCCAGACCGGCTCTTCCTTATCCGAGGCGATGAGCAAGCCCCGGCTTCCCTCAGCATCTTCGATAATGAACCACCGCCCGCTCCCCGTGGGCGTGATCGCAAAAATGAGCAGGGGAACTTCCTCACGGTGGATGTAGGACAACGCCTCCCGGATCGAGTAGTGATGGGATTGCAGGCGAATCCCCAGTCCCTCGGCCGCTTGAGCCAAGCGGATGCGTGAGGCCCGCGGCAACGTCGGCTCGATCCGCTGCACCGCCGCCCGATAAAGCTGGGCGGCATGCTCCAGATCGAAAGGCAGATCGCAAACCTGCGCCAGATATTCCAGGATTCTGAGCGATTCGATATCCTGCGCCGAGGCTGGCTGCTGGGCTTTCAAGTCACTGAGCACCGCGATCTCCTCGGAGGGGGTTGTTCGTCGCCGTCGCATTCCGCACATCCTGCCTTCCCGCCACGGTTGCGACTCGCCGGGGTCGGCTTCCGAGTGCTTACCGAAGGCTTTTTGTACCATGATAACCTGGAGAGAGGGAGTTGTCCCACCGCCTTCCTTCCCTGTCACGGATTCCTGCCTGGCCTCGTCGTCGCTGCTGGCCTGCCGGCCGTTCCAGGCCGTACCATGACTCCAACCCAGGGGCTAGCCTCCCGCCTGGCGGGATTGTCTCTCTGAGGCGGCCGATCGCATGGGGAGCTGCGGTTAGCTATGACGGCGGCCGAGGCTCGATTTCGCTGGCGGAGCGGCAGGGGCGGACAAACGCAACGGGAACGCTATAACGTCGCCACCAGCGGGTTGTGGCCCACACCACGGCGGAGGGAAGGGGACCTCAGTCGCGGCGGGCAGGACGCAACCGTTCGACCTGTGGAGGGGCAGATCATGCGCTCCCGGTTCATCACCTTGGCAAAAAACGTGATTCTAGCAGTGGGATGGCTTATGATGGCGGAACCCGTCTATGGCGATGAGGGGATGTGGCTGTTCAACCAGCCGCCGCGGGAATACTTGCAGAAACAGTACGGTTTCGCCCCGGATGACGCCTGGTTGGAACATGTCCGGCTGGCCTCGGTCCGCTTCAATTCCGGCGGCTCCGGCAGCTTCGTCAGCCCCTACGGCCTGGTGATGACCAATCACCACGTGGCTTCGGATGATCTGGCCAAGCTGTCTACCCCGGAGAAGAACTACCTGCGTGACGGCTTCCATGCGAAAACTTTGGCGGAGGAGTTGCCTTGCAAGGGGCTGGAGCTGAACGTCCTTATCGGGATCCAGGATGTGACGGCGGAGGTGGAAAAGGCGGTGCCGCCGGGGACCCCGCCCGCCGAGGCGTTCAAGCTGCGCCAGGCCCGCATCGCCGAGCTGGAGAAAGCCGCCGCTGACCCAGACAAAAACATCCGCGCCGATGTCGTCACCCTTTACGCTGGCGGGCAATATCACCTCTACACCTTCAAAAAGTACACTGACATCCGCCTGGTTTTCGCGCCGGAAAAAGACGCCGCCTTCTTCGGCGGAGACCCGGACAACTTCGAATATCCCCGCTACTGCCTCGATGTGGCCTTTGTGCGCGTGTACGAGAACGGCAAGCCGATCAACAGCCAGCATTATCTGAAGTGGAGCGCCCAGGGGAGCCGGGAAGGGGAGCTGGTCTTCGTCTCGGGGCATCCGGGCCGGACCAACCGGGGCAATACGATGGCGGAGCTGAAATACCTGCGGGACACCGGCTATCCCTATCTGCTCCAGCGTCTCAACCGGCTGGAGGTGCTGCTGAGCGCCTGGAGCGCCCGCAGCGAGCGCAATGCCCAGCGTGCGGAAGATGAGCTATTCAGCATCCAGAACAGCCGCAAGGCGCGGATCGGCGGCTTGGCGGGCCTGCTCGATCCCAAACTGATGGCCCGCAAAGAGGCCCAGGAGAAACGCCTGCGGGACTATCTGACCCATTTGCAAGTGCGGATGCAGCCCCTGCCGCCTTGGCACGCCGAGGCCACGAAAGCCTTTGAGGTCATCGCCCAGGCGGAAAAGGTCCGGGCCGAGTTGATCCGGGATGTCACCCTGCTGGAAAACGCCGCCGGCTTCTATTGCGCCTCCTTCGGAATCGCCCGAACCCTCGTCCGTGCTGCCGAGGAGCTGCCCAAACCCGGCGGAGAACGCCTGCGCGAGTTCGCCGACGCTCGCCTGCCCAGCCTCAAATTCCAGCTCTTCTCCGATGAACCGATCTATGAAGACCTGGAGATCGTCAAACTCACCGATGCCCTGACCTTCCTGGCGACGAGTCTGGGAGCGGAGCACGAACTGGTTCAGAAAGTGCTGGCTGGCAAATCCCCCCGCGAACGGGCCTATGAATTGATCAGCGGCACTCGCGTCCGCGATGTGGAGTTCCGCAAGAAAGTCTTCGCAGAGATCGAAGAGAAGGCCAAGGCCGGCCAGAAGGTCGAGGTCAGCCGTTGGAACGATCCGATGATGGATCTGGCCCTGCTGGTCGATCCGGCTGCCCGCGCCGTACGCAAGCGCTTCGAGAATGAAGTCGAGGAGCCGAAGCGCCAGGCTTACGCCGCTTTGGCCAAGGCCCGCTTCGCCATGGATGGGGACCGGGTCTATCCTGATGCCACCTTTACCCTGCGTTTGGCCTTCGGCGTGGTCAAGGGGTACAAGGAAGATGGCAAGGACGTGCCGCCGTTCACCACCTTCGCCGGCATGTTCCAGCGAGCCGAGGAGCAGAAGCATCAGCCCCCCTTCGTGCTGCCCAAGCGCTGGCTGGAGCGCAAAAAGGCCCTCGATCTCCAGACGCCGCTGAACTTCGTCTGCACGGCGGATATTATCGGCGGCAACTCCGGCTCGCCGGTCATCAACAAAAAGGGGGAGGTCGTGGGCCTGATCTTCGATGGCAACATCCAGTCGCTGGTGCTGGACTTCATCTACGATGACGAGCAAGCGCGGGCCATCTCCGTCGATAGCCGGGGCATTCTGGAAGCGCTGCGCAAAATCTACGATGCCCAGGACCTGGCGGATGAGATCACCGGCGTCCTCAAGCGCTGACAGAGAAAGGGAAGGAGAGGAGCGGAGACAGGGCGAAGGTAAGGCGGAGGCGGGGGTCCAGCCGAGCGGCGGCGCAAGAGGGGCGGCGGAGCGCTGCCGGGGACCGGAGGGACCAATCAGGCCGTGGCGGAAGCGGCTGCCCCAGCTTCCCAAGGGAGTGACACAGCGATGGCGGAAACCCGCAGCACTCAGCTCCTGGTGATTGGCGCCGGACCCGGCGGCTACCCGGCGGCGTTGCATGCGGCCGATCGCGGATGGGCCGTCACCCTGGTCGATGAGGATAACCGCCTGGGCGGCGTCTGCCTCAATCGCGGCTGCATCCCCTCCAAGGCGCTGTTGCATATCGCCCGGCTCCTCCATGAAGTCCGCGCCTTGGCGGAACAGGGCGTGCGCTTCGAGGGACCGCAGATCGACCTGGAGCGCCTGCGCAGCTACGTCCAGAAGCAAGTCGTGGGCCGGCTCAATAGCGGGATCGCCCAGTTGACCAAGGCCCGCGGCGTCCAGGTGCTCACCGGTCACGCCACCTTCCTCGACCCGCACACCGTCCGGGTGCGTCCCAGCGTCGGCGAAGAGCTGACCTTGCGCTTCGAGCATTGCATCCTGGCTCCCGGCTCGCTGCCCGTGGTGCCTTCCGCCTGGCAGGTCGATCCCCAGCGCATCTGGGATAGCACGGCCGCCCTGCAACTGTCCTGCCTGCCGCCGCGCTTGTTGGTCATCGGAGGGGGGTACATTGGCTTGGAGATCGGCACCGTCTATGCGGCCCTGGGCAGCCAGGTGACGGTCGTGGAAGCCTTGGACGGCCTCTTGCCCCTGGCGGACCGGGACCTGGTGGCGCCGCTGGAGAAACGCCTGCGTCGGGAGTTCGCCGCCATTTACGTGAACACGCGGGTGGCCAGTGTGCAAGCGGCGGAGGAGGGGATCGCTGTGACCCTGGAAGGCCGGGATGTGCCGGAACGGCTCCTCTTCGACCACGTGCTGGTCGCCGTGGGGCGCCGGCCCAATACGGCCCATCTGAACCTGGACAAGGCCGGGGTGCAGGTCGATGAGCGTGGTTACATCCGCGTCGATGCACAACGCCGCACCAGCGTACCGCACATCTATGCCGTGGGCGATGCGGCGGGGGAGCCGGGACTGGCCCACAAGGCGACAGCGGAAGCACGGGTCGCCGTCGAAGCGCTCTTGGGGGAACCGGCGGCCTGGCAGCCCCGCGCGATTCCAGCCGTGGTCTTCACCGATCCGGAAATCGCCTGGGCCGGCCTGACGGAAAAGCAAGCCCAGGCGGAAGGGATTCCCCACGAGGTCCTCAAGTTCCCCTGGACCGCCAGCGGCCGCGCAGTAACCCTCGACCGCACCGAAGGGTTGACCAAACTCCTCGTCGAGCCGGACAGCAAACGCATCCTGGGCGTTGGCATGGTCGGCGTCGGTGTCGGAGATATGATCGCCGAAGGAGTGTTGGCCATCGAGATGGGCGCCGTCGCCCGCGACCTCCTGGAAACCATTCACCCCCATCCCACCCTTTCGGAAACCCTCATGGAATGTGCCGAGCTGGCTTACGGTGCCTCCGTCCATATCGCTCGTCCGAAACGCAGTTAGAGCTGCTCGTTGGAAACACCCAGCGCGTATAAGTGAGTGTTGCTTGTTCAACGGAGTGAGTGCTATCCGTGGGCTACGCCGTCCGAAGCGTGTCCCCGGTTCCTTCCAGGAAGTGCGGCGTGAGAAGAGCGGTTCTGGCCCCTTGGCTCTGATGTTTCTCGTTGCCTAAGCGCTTCTACGCCGGCGGCCGGCGGTGGGGCCGCGTAGTATTCCTGGTACAGTTTCTCTACGATGGTTTCGCCATGCCGGGCCAAACGCCGCCGGATGCGCCAGTTCTGCCACAGCACGGGGAGCAGTCCCCGCTTTTGGAAGCGGCGCGGAGAGACCGTCACGGGAAGATCGAGATAGGCGAGCGGTCCGCTTAGCTGCAAACGCCGGGATAGGGCCACATCTTCCAGAAACGGCCAGGGGGGAAAGCCGCCGATGGCTTCCAGGACCGAGCGGCGGAAGAACTGGGCCTGGTCGCCGTAAGCCAGTCCCCGGCGGGCGCGGCGGCGATCGGCCCATTCGACGAGACGATACCACCAGGCTGCACTGTCAAAGCGATGGCCCAGGCAGCCGCCCACAATTTCGGGATGATCGGCGAGCCGTTGGCGGACCCGTTCCAAAGCCACAGGGGGGAAGATCATGTCGGCATGGGCGATCAGGATGATGTCCTGCGGACAGAAATCCAGGGCGTAAGCGATCTGTCGGCCTCGGCCGCGCTGAGGACAGGAGAGAACCAGGGCGCCGCCTTGCTCCGCGATGGCCGCGGTCCCATCCGTGGAGCCGCCATCGGCGACGACAATGCACTCGGCCGGTGCGCTTTGCTCCTGAAGCGACTGGAGCAGCAGGGGCAAGCAATCCGCTTCCTGCCAGGTCGGCACGATGACAGCCAGGGTGAGGGTGCGTGAGGGTGAAGGCCGGTCTGTCATGGAGCGGTTCATCCTTCCTCCAGGGAGGGGGGAAATAAGAGAAAACAAGGATGCAGGGGGACGATAACACTTGTCGCGGTCCAGCCGGGTCAAATCTCCTCAAAGCGGGCGGTGAAATGCCGCAGTAGCGGGGGTGCGTCGATGAGGCGCAAGCCGCGGATGGACGAGCGGTCGGCGTAGACTTCCGCCACGGCTTCGATGACGTAGTCGATGTGGCTTTGGGTGTACACCCGGCGGGGGATGGCCAGGCGCACCAATTGCATCGGCGGATGGATCATGCGTCCCGTGGCCGGGTCCTGCCGTCCGAACATGACGCTGCCGATCTCGACGCCGCGGATCCCCGCATGGCGGTACAGGGCACACACCAGGGCCTGGCCGGGAAATTCATCCGGCGTCAAGTGTTCGCAGAAATCGGCGGCATCGATGTAAATAGCGTGCCCCCCCGGCGGCTCGACGATCCGCACCCCGGCATGCAGCAGACCTTCGCCCAGATACTCCACGCTGCGGATGCGGTATTGCAAGTAATCCTCGTCCAGCACTTCCTGGAAACCCTGGGCCATCGCTTCCAGGTCCCGCCCTGCCAGTCCGCCGTAAGTGATGAACCCTTCGGTCAGGATCAGGAGGTTGTTGGCCCGCTGGGCTAGCTGATCATCCCGCATGAGCAGCACGCCGCCGATGTTGACCAGCCCATCCTTCTTGGCGCTGATGGTGGCGCCGTCGGCCAGAGCGAACATGTCCCGGACGATGTCCCGCACGGAGCGGTGCTGCTGTCCTTCTTCCCGCAGTTTGATGAAGTAGGCATTCTCGGCGAAGCGGCAGGCGTCCAGGAACAACGGGATGCCGTAACGGTCGCAGACCTGGCGCACCGCTCGAAGATTGGCCAGGCTCACGGGTTGGCCGCCGCCGGTGTTGTTCGTGACGGTCATCATGACGACGGGGATGCGTTCCGGCCCCACCTTCTGGATTAGCTCTTCCAGCCGGGCCACATCCATGTTCCCCTTGAAAGGGCGGCGCAGGCGGGGCTTTTTCCCTTCTTCGCAGAGCAGGTCCACCGCCTCCGCTCCGGAGTGCTCGATATTCGCGCGGGTGGTGTCGAAGTGGCTATTGCTCGGCACGATCTTACCCGGCCCGCCGAGCAGCTCGAAGAGGATGCGTTCGCTGGCCCGGCCTTGATGCGTCGGCAGAACGTGGGGCATGCCGGTGATCTCCTTCATCACGGCCTCGAAACGATACCAGCTCCGCGCCCCCGCGTACGACTCGTCGCCCCGGAGCATCCCGGCCCACTGCTCGCTGGACATCGCCGCTGTGCCGCTGTCGGTGAGCAAGTCGATCAGCACCGCCTCCGCCGGTATCAAAAACGGATTGAAATAGGCGGAACGCAAAATCGCCTCCCGTTCCGCGCGTGTGGTCAACCGTAACGGTTCCACCATCTTGATGCGAAAGGGTTCGATGATGGTCTTCATTCTGGGTTCCTCGGCGCCCGCTCTTGCAGCCACGACAGGGTATGATCCATATTACCGGACTGCCGAGCGAGCCGATAGCCTGACCCCCGGCTGCCTGATGGACCGATAGCTTGCCGCTGGGGGTGGGCGAAGAGTCGATCGCCCGCCCGCTCCGGGCCGCTAAAGCAACGGAGCGCTCGCTGCCTTCGCCAACTTGCATGAGGGAGCCTGCCGATGATCCGCCTGCTCCAACCGCCGGATGTCCCCCCGTTGCTGGAACTCACCGCGCAGACGGATATGTTCCTCCCTCACGAACTGGACGCTCTGGAGGAAGTCTTTACGGACTACTTCGCCGCCCTGAAGGATTACGATCATCACGCCTGGGTTTGGGAGGCGGAAGAGCGCTTGCTCGGCTTCGTCTACTATGCCCCGGCACCGCTGACGGATCGGAGCTGGTATCTCTACTGGATCGTCGTGGCAAAGGAGTACCAGCGCCAGGGCTTGGGCAGCCGATTGCTCCAATTTGTGGAAGCGGACCTGCGCACCCGCGGAGCACGTCTGTTGCTCGTCGAAACGTCCTCCAAGCCGTCCTACGCTCCGACTCGCGCCTTCTACCACAAACACGGTTACACGCTTTGTGCTACCGTGCCGGACTTTTACGCCGATGGCGACAGCCTGGTCATTTTTGCCCGCCGCCTCTGAGACTCCGCGGCCTTCTGAGAGTCGCCGGTATGTTGAAGGCTTCCCCAGGTCTTGGCCCGCCTGGCTTCCCCTGGCTTTTCCCTCGGCATCGAACCGCTGACTGTTGCTCGGCTTGAGCCCCGAGGTCCGGTGACACAGGTTCGTCTTGGCTCTCCCTCGGCGCAGAAGGAGGGGGGGCATGGCAAGGCGAAACGAATTCAAGCGGAACGGAAGCGTGCCGTCAGGGGTTGGAGACGCTGAAGGGCCTCGGCGTGGCACAGGCCATTGGTGGCGAGCAGTCCGCGGCGCTGGGCGAAGTCGTCCGCTTGATAAGCGATGGGTTGGCCGAAGAGGTCGGTGACAGTGCCGCCGGCTTCAGTGACCAGCAAGTGTCCCGCGCAGATGTCCCAGTCGTGAAAGGTTTCGTAGGTGTTGGCGTAAACGTCGGCTTCGCCGCGGGCGACACGGGCGAGCTTGACGCCGCCGGAATAGGTCTCCTGAATGTGCTTGGGTGTGAGCAGAGCTGCGGCGCGGCTGACTTGGCCAGGTTTGGCCCAGGATTGCACCAGGATGCACTCGGAAAAGGGGCGGCGGGAGACCTGGCAGCGGACGGCGGTGGCATCCCCGACATAGGTCCAGCAGCCGCCGCCCTGCCGCGCGAAGGTGATCCGATTCTGGGCGGGTTCAGCGACGACTCCCACCACTGGCATTCCCTCGGCCAAAAGGCCGATCATCACGGAGAACTGGCCGTTTTTGCGGGCGAACCCCCGGGTGCCGTCGATCGGATCGACGACCCACGTCCGCGGGCCGCGCTGTGCCACAGTCTCGAAACCGCTGATCTTCTCCTCCGCGCAGAGAGCATCGTGGGGGAAGTGGTGGTGGAGCCGATCCAAAATCAGTTCCTGCGCCCGCCGATCGACGGGGGTGCTGATGTCGGCAGGGGCATCCGGAATGGCTGTGAAGGCCTGGTATTCCTGGCGGAGGCGCTCCGCGGCTTCCTCCGCCACCTTCAGAGCGATCGTCAATTCCCTATCCCAGGGCATGGCTACTCCTGTGGGTTGGATGCCGTCTCGGCGACCTGGGCTTCCGCCAGCAGTTGCAAGCGGCGGTAATAGTCGTTGCGCTGCCACAATTCCCGGTGGGTGCCCATGTCGCTGATCTTACCGTTGACGATGAGGAAGACCCGATCCACCCAGCGCAAGGTGGTCAAGCGTTGGGCCAGGACGAGGATGGTCCGTCCGGGAGCGACGCGCTGCAAGGTGTCGTCCAAGAGCACTAAGGTGTCCTCATCCACGGGCGGGCCGGGTTCCTCCACCACCAGAATGCTAGGATCGCGAACCAGGGCGCGGGCCAGAGCGATCCGGAAGGCTTGGCCGGGAGTCAGCGGCACGCCATGCTCCCCGATCACGGTTTCGTAGCCGTAGGGGAGACGTTCGATGAACTGGTGGGCATGGGCCAGTTTGGCCGCTTCGATGATCTGCGGCAGGCGGTACTGCGGGTCGCCGCAGCCGATGTTGTTCGCCACCGTATCCGTGAAGACCCATTCATCCTCCATCACGAGGGCGACTTGGAGGCGGAGGGATTCGTGCGTGACCCAGCGGATGTTTTTGTCTTCGATGCGGATTTCTCCTTGCGTCGGGTCGAAGAAGCGCGGCAGGAGGTAGGCCAGGCTGCGCAGGGCGCGGCGATCCGAACCGACGAAGGCGACTTTCGCACCTGCTGGAATGGCGAAGGTGAGATTTTCCAGCAGATAGCGGTCGCTGCCCGGTTCCAGGAGGGAGACATGGCGGAACTCGATGCGGCTGCGCAGAGGGGGGAGGTATTCGGCATCCACGGCTTCGGCGGCTTCCCCTTTGCGTTCGAGATACTCCAGGATGGCATCGGCGGCTTCCACGCCGCGCCGCCAGCGGGAGCGGACCCGGAACAGGTCCACCACCGCCGGCGCTAGACCCACCAAAGCCACTGCCAGCACGGCTAGACCCGCGGGACTGAACTCGCCTGCCAGTACCGACAGGCCGCCCAAATACAGCAATCCCGCCCCTCCCAACAGGGCCACCGCGTGGAGCATTGGCTCGGCCAGGGCATCCCCACGCAGCTTCCGCCAAGCCGCACGGATCAACGTACTCAGTTGCCGCTCGACCCGGTTCTGATTGAACCGCTCCAGTTGATAGCATTTGACCAGTCTCACCAAACGCAAGCTTTCCAGGAGCAAAGCCTGGGCGCTCTGAAGTTGCCGGCTGCCCTGACGGCCTTCCCGCCGGTAATACGCTGACAACTGGCCGCCCACCAGCCACACCAGAGCCGCCATCACCACGAAAGTCACCGCTAGCCAAAAATGCACCAGCAGGATCAGCAGGAGCAATCCCGCCAATTGGGGAATCGCACGCCAGGGCAGAGTCACCACGCTATACATGGCTTGGCCGGCCGTCTCCGCTTGCCGGGTGAAAAGCGCCTCCGCTTCGGCTGTACCCGCCGTCCGAATGGCCAGCGAACCCAAACGGTAGGTATGCAGATAAATCGCCCGGCGCAAGCGGGTAATGACGTCCAGCATCACCGCTGAGGCGAGGTAAGTCACGGTGGTACTGGCCAGACTCCGCAGGACTACCAGGGCGAAAGCAGCCAGAAACAAGCCCGTCAGATAGGGGAAATTGGGAATGCCGGAACCAGAGGGGCGCCAGGTCCAACCGTTCCACGCGGCCAGCCGTCCCAGGAAGCGGCCCGTCCAGCGCTGACGCTCTTGCACCACCACCGGCAGTACGCCCAAAGGGCCGGACGGCCCCATCCGGCTTTCCCCCAGCGAGGCCCGGTAAGTCTCCGCGGCCTCCGGCCCCACATGCTCCTCCAACGCCTGATAAGCCACCGCTCGCCAGATGCCCTCCCACTGCTCCAGGGGCAGCGCCGCCTCCAGACCCTGTTCCGCCACCTGCTGTTGGGCTTCGGCGGATACGCCAAACCGCTGCCCGCGCTCCAGCCGCTGCTCCGCGGACCAGCGCGACCATTCGTCCGCCAGCCGCGCTTGTTCCCCCGCGCTCAGATCGGCAAAGCCGGGAATGCGGCCCCGATCCGTGAGCAGCGCGACGAACAGGTACAGCCAGGCGACCAGGATCACCGTCACGATTCCCACCAGCACGGACCCTGCCCGCGCTCCCCATTGCTCCACCTTCGCCTTGCAGAAATCCCGGCTGAGTCGCTGCCACGCTGCCCCGTTCATGACTGACTCTTCTCCCCTCGCGCCTGGCCTCCTCTCCCCTTTCTCTACCGTTTGGTCTGCTCTCCGGCTTCCCCTTCCCCAGACTACCAAAACCGGCTGCGGGCGAAAATCCCACTTGCCCATAGCCAGGCTGGAACTCGCGGACGCAGGAGAATACAGCCGGTATCGCCCCTGACTCCGCTCCGCTACTCCCTGGCCGAACCGAAACTTGCTGCCGCATCGTTTATCCTCCAGAAGCGGGCAGGGATCGTTCACGCTCCCCCAACGTCCCGGAATGGTGCAAAGAAGAAGCACCGCTACGCACCGCTGCTTTCATGCCGGCGGAATTACGGGGGGGTGGCCAACTTCCGCCGCTGCTGCGGGTGATGGAAGACGGGCACCGGCACCCTGGGCGTTCCGCCGTGGACCATTTATGTGAAAATATGTACCATAAAATGGAAAATGTCAAATGAAATGATCAGATTTTCATAAATTGCCGGATTGTCAAGATGAATTCCGGGAGCGTTCAGCGGGGCCCTCACCAGGTGCAGGTCCGCGGGTCGGGACAAGCGCTTCGAGAAACTGGCGCGTGGCATTGGGCCAGGAGTAGCGTTGAGCATAGGCAGTGCAGGCGGCGGGATCGCCCCGCTGGAGGGCCAGTTGGATCGCCGTCTGAAGGTCGTCGTGGAGGGCGCCACAGCGGGGGTCGGTGATCAGATCGCGGGGTCCTGGTGCGGGGTAGGCGGCGACGGGTAGTCCGCTGGCCAACGCTTCCAGGATAACGTTGCCGAAAGTGTCCGTGCGGCTGGGGAAGACGAAGAGGTCCGCGGCGGCGTAAAGTTCGGCCAATTCCCGGCCATGACGATAGCCGAGAAAGACCGCCTCGGAATAACGCTGCTGCCACGGCTGCCGGGCCGGTCCATCGCCGACCAGCACCTTGCTACCCCTCAGCGGCAGGCGCAGGAAATCTTCCAGTCCCTTTTCCGCTGAGATACGGCCCACGTAAAGAAAGATCGGGCGCGGATACGGCAGCGCCGGCTTCGGCCGCGGATGGAACAGCGTGGTATCCACCCCGCGGGACCAGAGAGAAACGGGGGGAGTGAAGCCGCGCTGCTGCAACTCCTGGGCGAGCGTCGGCGTGGCGACCAGAAGCCGAGCCGCGGCCCCATGAAACCAGCGCAGATAGCTATAACTCAGCCGCGGCGGGATGCCGGCCAGAGTGTGGAGATATTCGGGAAAGCGTGTGTGATAGGAGGTGGTGAAGCGCCAGCCGAGGCGGCGCGCCACGCAGCGGGCCAGAAGGCCGAGCGGACCTTCTGTGGCAATGTGCAGATGGTCCGGGCGAAAGCGCAAGAGCCGCCGGGCGATCCGCCCGCTCCGGGGCATAGCCAGGGAGATTTCCGGATAAAAAGGAGCCGGCAGGCGGAAAAAAGCGGACGGCTCGATGACATCCACGGTATGCCCGAATTGCTGCAACAGGCGGCAGGTCGTGTCCAGCGTGCGGACCACACCGCTAACTTGAGGATGCCAGGCATCGGTGACCAGCGTGATCCGGGCCATACGTCGTCTGCCAGGAGGGGAAAAGAATCGGCGGGTGAGGGTGCCCCCCTGTCCCTCCCTTTATTCTCCCCGGATGAACTGGGGATGTAAAATGCGTGTATGACTGCTGAAAAATATCTGCGACCGGAAGTGATCCGCCAGGTGGGCCGCCTGGACCTCCGTGCCAAGTTTATTGTGGAAGGGTTCCTCAGCGGTTTGCATGCCAGTCCCTTTCACGGTTTCTCAGTCGAATTCTCAGAGCATCGCAAGTATAACCCCGGCGACGACATCAAGACCATCGACTGGAATGTCTACGCCAAGACCGGCAAGTATTTCGTCAAAAAATACCGGGCGGAGACGAATGTGACAGGTTGGCTGGTCATGGACCTGTCGCAATCGATGGACTGGAACGGTCCGCTGGAAGCGCGGAGCGCTGGGGTCAAGGTGGATGCCTCCGTGCTGGGTGCAGCGGCGACGGAAACGCTGACCAAGTTCGAATATGGCATCTGCCTGGCTGCGGCCCTGGGGTATCTCATGATCCAGCAGCAGGACCCCGTCGGACTCGTCGCCTTCGACACGCAACTGCGCACGGTCGTTCCCCCCAAAAGCAAGCGGACCCAGCTTGGCACGTTGCTCTCCGTGCTGGCGAATCTGCGGCCGAGCGGCCCGACCGACATCGCCGGCAGCCTCATGCAACTGGCGGCCTTCGTTCGAGGCAAGAGCCTGATCATGCTCTTCAGCGATCTGCTCCCCACCCGCGACGACTGGCGCAGCGAAGCCGAAGCTGTCATCCGCAGCCTCTACCGCCTCCGCTACGCCGGCCACGAGGTCATCGTCTTCCACATCCTCGATGTTCTGGAAGCCCAATTTCCCCTCGCCGGACTGATCGACTTTGCCGATGTGGAATCCGAGGCGCACCAGGAAGTGGACGCCCAGGGGATCCGCGAGGATTACCTGCGGTTTGTCGAGGAGTTCCGGGGTTACTATCAGCGGGAGTGTGCCGCTGCCCGCGTCGATTACGTGCCGATAGACACCTCGGTCGGCTTCGACCGGGCACTGCTGGATTATCTGATCCTGCGCCAGCAGCGCTTCGGCTGAACGCCCCCGCTTCCCACTTCTGTTCTGGACCAGCCCCTTCGGCGGCATGGACAAGAGGTTTTTTGTGATGATGTGCGTCTACTGTAAGGAAGCGAGCAAAGCGGTACCTTCGACTTGGTACATCGACAATGCCACGAGTGAGAACGGGCCTATGATTCCGGCTCCGCAGGCGAGGCTTCGCCGGAGTGAGGACCGAACAGCCGAGGCTTGAAATCCCTGGGGTCTGAAGGGGAAATTGGCTCAGAACCGAGGGAGGCAAGCGAGACGGGGCGGTCCGCTCGTAGCTGCCCCCCTCCGAGGGGCGCGAGAGAGGGTCAGGCGGTCATGGCCGCGTCGAACGGTGGATGCCAATGGGTTGCCAGGTGTGATTGGACACGTGGTTTAGACGTGCTGATTCCAGCGAGAGGGGTAAAGCAGGCGGGGCAGGAGCAGGGGCAAGTCTTCGCGGTCGCGGCAGGTGAAGAGCTGGCCATCCACGACGACTGCCTCATCCCGATAGGCAGCCCCCGCGGCCCGGACGTCATCCCGAATGCCCGGCGTGCACGTCACTTGCCGTCCGTCGAGCACTCCAGCGCTGATGAGCAGTTGGGGGCCGTGGCCGATGGCCGCCACAGGCAAGCCGTCTTGTACAAATGTCCGTGTCACATCGACGGCCTCTTCCCGCAACCGCAGCCGTTCGACACACGTCCCATCCGGGATCAGGAGCAGATCGTAATCGCTGGGATTGACCTGATGGATGGTGGTATCGGGTTCGATGCGGTAATTGTGCATGCCCACGAGCACATGCATGAGGGGGGAAGCCAGGCAAACTTCCCATCCCGCCTCGCGGAGCCGGTACCAAAGGTAATGCACGGTCACGTCTTCAAAGCCGTCATCGAGCAACACCAACGCTTTCATGATGTGGTTCCCCCCCTGAATGATGCCGTTTTCCCCGTGAGCGGGGCAGGTTCCCCACGACCAGCCCCTGAGATAACCATCGATAACTCCTGCTAGCCATTTTAGTGAATGTTTTGGAAGGGCGAGTATTGCGCGGCCATGTTCCGGGGCAGGGAGTCTTTGGCGGGGGTGGGAGCGGCTGCGGAGGCCCTTTGCGGGAGCAATCCGGGCCGGGTCGATCACGTTGGCAAACAGTATTTCTCGTTATTTTTTGCGGAAGGGATTGGGGGGCAGATCGACTTTTTTGATGGATTGGAGGAAGTCCAGGATTTTACCGCCGTCATCGGCGAGTTGGGCGTGGAAGTGGAGGGTGAAGCCGTGGGGTCCTTTGGCGTCGATCAAGGCGGGTTGCAAGGTGAGGAAGGTTTTGACCACGTCGATTAGTCCCATCATGGTGGCGCAGAAGATGTCGATGCGGGCACCGTGGGCCAGGAGGTACTCGGCGATATCGCGGCGGCCCATGTGGGAAGCAGCACCGAGGGCGGATTCCCAATCTCCGCCGCCCCAGTCGATGGTGGCGTTGACCAGGGCGGGCTGGCGGGTCAACAAGCGCTGAACCATGGGCAAATCGCTGTGAGCGAAGATCACGAAGTCCTGGACGAGCAGGCGGGGAAGCGGGGAACGGCGCCAGGAGGGGGTGAAGCTGGGCTTGGGATAGTCGCGGACGAAGGGTGGCTCGACGGGAACCGGGGTCGGGGGCGGGGCCAACTCCGGTTCGGCGGCTGTGAGGGCGTCCGCTCCCAGCACGACACTGCTGGCGCAGGTGATGGTGAATTGGCGGCGGCTCCAGGCCATGGCGGTTTCCTCCTCTTGCAGACGGGCGGGGGTTATGCCTTTTCCAGCGGGGGCAGCAGGTCTCGTTGCGCGCAGGACGCCGCTGCTGCTTCATCATAGCCGTGCTGAGGGTGGGAAGCCACGCTTCGGCAGAAATGGAGTTGGGGGAAATCGAGGCGCGGAGCGGAAGCCAGGCGGCGAGGTCAGCCGAGGGCGTCGTGGAGGACGGAGCCGGTGGGGAGGAGGGGAACCGGGCGTCCGATGCGGTCGCGGAGCGTCGTTTCCAGGTCGAAGCCGAGGAGGTAGTAGGCGGTGGCGAGGATGTCCTTAGGCGAGACAGGCCGATCGACGACGGTGCCGCCGATGCGATCGGTTTTGCCGATGACTTTGCCCCGGCTGATGCCGCCTCCGGCAAGCAGGACGGTGTAAGCCTGGGACCAGTGGTCGCGTCCGCCGCCTTTGCTGGAGTTGAGTTTGGGGGTGCGGCCATGTTCGCTGAGGACCAGGACGAGGGTTTCGTCGAGCAGGCCGCGTTGTTCCAGGTCGGTGAGGAGGGCAGCGAAGCCGCGGTCGAAGCCGGGCATCAGTTCTTCGCGCAAGCGAGGGTAGTGTTCCCAGTGGGTGTCCCACCCGGAGCCGGCCAGGCCGTACTCATCCCAGAAGACGGTGACGAAGCGGCTGCCGGCTTCGATGAGCCGCCGGGCGGCCAGGCAGCTTTGGCCGAAGAGAGTATGGCCGTAGGTGTCGCGTACTTTGGCCGGTTCCCGCCGCACATCCAGGGCTTGGCGTACCTGGGGTGAAGTGAGCAGGGTGTAGGCCATCTCGCGGAAAGGGTCGCCGCTGTCGATGCGGTCGCGGACGCGGCGGGCCTGTTCCAACTGTTCGAGCAAGGAGCGGCGGCGTTCCAGGCGGTCCAGCGTGATGTCAGGAGCCGGAGGCGGTCCGAGCGTGAAATAGGCGTCCGGATCGATCCCGACGTAAGGTTCCGCGAAGGTTTCGCTTTCGTTGTTGAGCGTCTTGGTGATGGTGCGATTGGCTCGGCCGTGGAACTGGGTGAAGTGGGGGGCATAGGGCCGGCCCAGGAAGGCAGGATAAGGTCCGGCACGCGGCACTTCGCCCCGCCGCTGACTGCTGAAGGGGAAGGGAAGGGCGATGTTGTCCGGCACGGGCTTGCGCCGGGCGGCGGGCGAACGCTGTTGTTCCAGATAGGCCACCACCGACCCGATGAACGGCCAGTGCCGGCTGTCATTCGGCGCCAGTTCCATGGCGACGTCAATCTGGGGCACGCCGGTGGTGGCATAGGCTACGCCGTGGATCGGATACGGGTGGGTCACCGAGCGCACGACTGTCAGCAGGTGCATGACGCGGCTGGTCTGCGGCAACAATTCGCAAACATCGCAGCCGGGAAGCGTCGAGCGGATGGGGCGGAGTTCGCCGCGGACCTCGAGGGGAGCGTCCGGCTTCATATCCGCCAGTTCGAGCTGGCTGGGGGAGCCATAGAGAAACAGCAGAATGCAAGACTTCGCCCGGCCAAAGAATCGTCCGGCCGTATGGGCTGCTAGACTGGCTGCCGAAGCCGACCCCCAGCGCAGGGCCTCCGCCAAAGTCAGGCCCGCCGCTGCTCCAACCGTCAGCCATTCCCGACGCGTGTAACCGTCACAGAACCGTTTCGGTTGACCCAGCAATTGCAACATGATGACACCGACTCCACGGATCGACACTTCTCGACAACGGGATGCCGTAAAAAGGGACACCGGCAGGGCGGGCAGTTTTCTCCCGGTCGTTCCGCACGGAGAGACTATCCGAACAACCTGTTCTTATGATGCCGGATGATACGGGATGGGGCAAGTCAAAAAATGCGGATACTTTCAGTTGAAGCCGTCTCTTTCGACTGGAAGCACCCAAGGGGGCGCCCGTTGCCCTCTCTCCGAGGAAGGGGGGTCGGAGAAGGCTCGGCAGAATACCAGGGTGACATGGCGGCGTGGACAAGGGGAGGGAGAAGGCCGTCTGCCGGCAAAAGGCGGGGCGCTGGAGCGGAGGGGGCGATCCTCCGGTTCCGACGTTCAATCAGACGCTCAAAGAGGGCGCAGGAGTATAGGAGAACTCATGGGGCGGAGTGATAGGTTCTTCCTCGCCGCCGCGGTCCTTGAAGATATGGAGTGCTCGCAAACGGGACAGATCGAGGTATTTGGGTTCCGGGTACAGTTCGTGGGTGAAGGGGTTGCCGGGGGCATAGTCGTGGATCATGACGCGGACTTTGGGCAGGCCGCGGAAGTGGAGGTCTTCTGCGCGTCGGCGTCCGCCGTGGACATCGTACAACTCGGCCAGGATGCGCAGGACGCGCTCGACGTGTTTGAAGGAGACGCCGTCTTCGACGAAGATGATGTCGATGTGGGTGGCGCGGAGCAGGGCGTGGGCGTGCTGCCGGGCGCGGCGGGAAAGAACGGTATGATACGGCGGACCCACCAGGCTGGCGCGCCCTTCCTCGGAGTTGGGATCGGATTCTTCCCGACCGGCACTGTCGAGGAACCACCAGTGCGGGGCAAGCCAGAAGGCGCCGCCTCCCGGTCCACGGTAGGGGGCCAGCCGCTTGAAGAGTTTGTGCAAGCCCCGGAAGAGCTGGCGGCGCAGTTGGATGACATCCCGCCGTTCTAATCGTTCTCGTACCTCGGGCCGTTGCAGGTCCTCCACACTTACGCGCAGGGGCCAAGGCGGGTCGAAATCTGTCGCTTGGGATTGCTCCGGCGGGACAATAAGGATGGGAACATCCCCGCTCTGGCGCGGCGCCGGATGGCGGCGGACATACCAACCCCAGCGGCGGATAAGAGTGGCGGCGCGGGCGATGGCCAGCGGGTCGGTACCGCCGATGTGGACCGTCGGCGGAGTACGGCGAGCGGGATCGTGACGCCGGGACTGACACCAGAACGCCAGGGTGACGGCCCACAAACCGGGCAAAAGCCAGGCGGCTACTGCTCCCAATAGGCCCGTCAGCGGCAGCGGGTCCTGACCTGGCGGCGGCCCCCACAGGCGATTGCCGCAGGCTGTCACCAGGATATCCGCTGTCAACAGCAGGAGCAGGAAAGCGACGAGAGTCAACAGGCGGCGGATGGGCAGCGCGCGAATCCCGCGGCGGCTTTGCCAGACTACGGCCGCTTCATCCCGTCCCAGCAGCAGGCCGACCGCTGCCGTGAACAAGAGCAATCCGCCGTTGATCAGCAGAATCCAGCCGCAGGGTGCTTCCCAGGCCAGGGCGGAGATGAGCACGGCATACGCCACCACCGCGGCCAGTTCCACCCCTCGCCGGTCCGGATCGCCCAGGCGGGTTTTGAGCAGCCGATCCAGCACCGTTACCGGCACATAAACCCCGAAAAAAGTCAGCAATAGCAATAGCAGCCACAGGATGCCCAGCGCGGCCAGATATAAGGTGTAGGAACCGTACACGCCAAGCAGGCGCCAGCCCGCCTCGGGAGCCAGATACCAGAGTAGTCCTGCCAGCATCCCCCAGAGCACGAGACCGGCGATCCCCCAGGTGATCCAGCGCGGCACGGCTTGGGGCAGAGGCGGTTCGCCCCGCAGGTCCAAGCCTAGCTTGTATTGCCATTGGCTCGCCTGGTAGCCCCATTGGCCGCAGAGTTCCAGCAACCCCTCCAACCAGGGCAACGGCGTACGCCGGTGCCGGATCACCACCGTGATGAGAGCCACGTTGAGGGCCAGCAGCCCCAGCAGGTCCTGGAAATCGTGCCGGGCAAAGCGGCCGGCCACTTCCAGCGCCAGCACGAAGCCGCACAGCACTAAGGTGAATCGCCCGCCGTTGCGCAAGAAGCGGCGACTCCCCGGCCAGACTCGTGTCAACAGTTTCATACCCGCCCTGCCCGTAAGCCCTGGACCTGCCCCCAGGAAGACTCTCTCTGCTGCTAGGTGTGGCCTACATCATTGTGGCCCGCATTGAGAATCCTTGGCGAAGCATTGTTGTGGCCTACATCGTTGTGGCTTGCTGTATCGCGGTCTGCATCGGAGAAGTTTGCGCTTGCTGGCCCCCCTACTCCTCCCAATGGAACAACCTCGGGATGGCTTTCGGGAGAAGATGGGGGATGGCCGCCTTCCGCCGCGTTAGCTTTCCTCTTCTCCCTATTCCGAATCTGGTCTCCGAACGTCCCTATTGTATCACTTTGGCCAGCCGCTACGGGGGGTGGATCGGAGAAAAATGCTGTCCCCTAACCAAGCGGAGGGAAAGTTGTTTCCGGCGGCATTCCCTGTTTCCAAGTGCAGTGTTGGCTCATGACCGTTTCCCGGTGCAGTGCAGGGTCATGACCGGCGGGGCGCCGGGGTGGAGGAAAGGGCATGGAGAACCAAGGCAGGCGGAGTTGGCCGTTGTGGACGGCAGCGTGGCCGGGAGTCGGCGGGCGCATCCGGGAACGGCTGGAGGATTTTGAGGTCGAGGAGGTGGCGGCTTACGAGCCGTGCGGGCAAGGCGAGCATCTGTTTCTGTGGGTGGAGAAGCGGGGGGTCGGCTCGGAGTATCTGCTGCGGGCGGTGGCGCAGTGCCTGGGCATTCCGGTGGGTGCGGTGGGAGCCGCCGGGTTGAAGGATCGCTACGCTATCACGCGGCAGTGGCTGTCGGTGCCGCAGGAATGTGCCGAGCGCCTGGGTCGCCTGGAGGCGCTGCACGCCGAGGGGATATACCTGCTGCGGGTGGCACGCCATCGCAACAAACTCAAGCCGGGGCATTTGCGGGGGAATCGCTTTTGCATTTTCATTCGGGGAGCTTCGGCGGCAGCGCCCTGGCAGGCCATTTTGGAGAAGATCCGCCGGGAAGGCTTGCCGAATTACTACGGTCCGCAGCGTTTCGGGCGGGAAGGCAGTACCCTAGCTTTGGGTTGGCAGTGCCTCCGCGGCCAACTCCGGCGGCGCCTCCGCCCGTTCCAATTCCGCTTGGCCCTGTCCGCGGTCCAATCCCATCTCTTCAACGATTACCTGGCGCGCCGGCAAGAGGATGGCTTGCTCCACACCGCGCTGGAGGGGGATGTGATGGCGCACTGGCCGGTCGGCGGACTGTTCCGGGTGGAGGATGTGGCGGCGGAACAGCGGCGGCTGGAAGCGCGCGAGATCGTGCCGGCCGGGCCGATGTTCGGAACGCGCACCTACCCGGCGGCGGGAGTGGCGGCTCGGCGGGAAGCGGACGTACTGCGGAGCTATGACCTCACACCGGCGGTTTTTGCGGGCTTCGGCCAACTGCTCTCGGGCACGCGGCGACACAACCTCATCTACCTGGACGATCTGCAAGCCGAGTGGGAAGCAGAGGGATTGCGCCTGCGCTTTACCCTGCCGGCAGGGAGCTACGCCACGGTGCTGCTGCGCGAAGTCATGAAAAACGACGCTGTGGAAGCGGTTCCGCCGGATGAAGCCGAGGAGGAATGACAGGCCGAAATCACTGTCTGGTGCGCTCGGCATTCCGCTGCCATCCTCGGTTTTCGTTGGCCTTCGTTCGGCAACTCTGGCATTCCGCTGCCATCCTCGGTTTTCGTTGGCCCCTGGGCTACTTTCCTGGGTACCCCCCGCTACTCTGCCGCCGCGATCGGCCGATCTTGTCCACCTCTGCATCGTGCTCTCTGCAACCCGGCGGGGTGCTTCCCAGAGCTAAGAACCGGGGGAAACTCACGAGGCGGGCCGGCTCACTTCCTCCGATCCCCTTCGGTTTTCCGACGATGACTTGTCACTTCCCTTTCTCCCCTTCCGCCTTCCAGACGATGACGTATTGCAAGGAGTTGAGGGAATCGGGTTTTTCCCCTGCTGGCGGGGGGGCTTCCAGGATGAAGCCATCCGGGGTGCGGCGGTAGAGGAAGGGCTGGCCGGTGGAGGGGTCGTTCGGGATCGGAGTGGCCGTGATGTCGGCGAGTCGCTCCGGGAGTTGGCCGTGATGGGTTGCGGCGTGCCAGCGGATGGCTTCGAGGGTTTGCAGGGCGGCGATCCGCCGCTGGGTGCGGGCAAAAGCGTAGCTGGTCTTCCACACCGACTTCAGGGTGAGGGCATAGACGCTCAGTAGCGCGTCATCCTGGCGCCGTACGCGTTGTTGTACCTGCTGGTCGAGCTTGGCGAAGCGCGCTTGGGCCTGATGGTACGGCAGGCGGAAAGCCTCAAGGGTGGCATCCCACCATTGCCGCAGGAGGAGCAGATTGCGCAGGAGGAGGGCTTGGGCGTCGGGCATCTCGTCCACAGCCTGGGGCGGTTGGCCGAGTTGCAGGAGTTCGGCACGCGCCGCGGGGGCTTGCTGGGCCGCAAGCTGGAGAAGCTGGGCTTCCTGAAAGGGCGGCGGACCCGCCGGGTTCCGGTGGAGGATGGCGTACATAGCGACCAGGTGGCGGCGGGCTGTCTCCGGCGGAAGTACCCCTTGGAATACTTCCTTCCATTGGGGCCGAGCCAGGCCGATGAACTGCGCCTCGCCTTCGAGCATGGGCCAGGGGTGGGGCCAGGGTTGCGGCAATTGACTCAGCGCCAGAGAAAGGTTGGGGGCGGCGGGGCGGCTGAGCCAATCTTCGATACTGTCCCACGCGGAAGCCAGGATGGCGAGGCCCACCAGTGCGCGGATCAACGTCGGGCTTTCGGCAATGTCCCGTCCCAAGCGGAGATGGGCCTGGAGTGTTCGCCAGGCATCCTCGGCTTGCCCCCGCGCGAGATGCAGGCGGAATTGCAGGCGGAGCAACTGACCCAGTTGCCGGTATTTGCCGAGTTCTTCCAGAAACGGCGTGACGTCTCCCTGGAGGAGGAACGGTTCAAGCTGCCAGTCGCAGGCGGTCAAAGCCGTGGCGTGCCGCAGGGCGAGCAAGGAGGGGCGGTAGGGTTGCAGATGGGCTTGGAGGGCGTCACCTTCCGGGGCCAATTGTTCGAGCGGCAGGGACAGCCAGCGGTCGATCTTGTCGGCCCGTTCCTGAGCTTCCTGGGGGTTGTGCGGCGGCGGAGGCAGCAGAGCGATGGCGCGGAGATATTCCAGGGCAGCATTCCCCCGGACCTGTTCGCTGGGGGGGACGAAGAGGGTGTACTTGAGGGGCGGAACAGGGGGCGGAGCGGGACCGAGGGTGAGTTTCCGCCCTGGGGGTTTGGCGGGCTTGGGGTCTGCCGGGGTCTGCTTGCCTGCTGGGGCCTCTTGAGCCGCCGCGGCCTTCCCTTCTCCTCTCGGCCCAAGGCCGGCGAGCAGGATTGCCAGCATTCCCGCGCCCAGCCCCAGGCCGAAGCCAGCCGCCAGCCGTCGTGTCGTGATCATGAGGCGGTTCTCCGAGGGGAGGATCGAGATTCGTCACTCTGCTATTCGCCAGGATGCTGCCGATATTGGGGCTACCTTTCGGTCGGGCAGGTGGGAAGAATCCGGGAAATACCCTATCCGGACCGGCGGCGGGAACGGGCGGAGCGTTTGCGCGGCAGGGACACCGGAGCGGTTTTGTTGCCGAAGACGCTCGGCGGTGCGGCCTCCCCGAGCCGTTTCTTCAATTCGCCTTCCAGACGGACGATCTGGTCTCGCAAGGTCTGGGCGCGTTCAAAGTCCAGCACTTTGGCGGCTTCGAGCATCTCCTGGTGAAGCTGCTGGATGAATTCGTAGGTGACGTAATCCTCTCCCGCGGAGGAACCGACAGCGGCTTCCTGGGCGATCTTGTGGGCTTCGATGATCTCCTCGATGGCGTTGCGGATGGCCGACTGCACGGTGCGGGGTGTGATGTTGTGCTGGCGGTTGTAGGCCAGTTGCAGTTCTCGGCGGCGCTGGGTTTCCTCTACGGCCCGGCGCATGGATTCGGTCACGCTGTCGGCGTAGAGGATCACCTCGGCGTTGACGTTGCGGGCCGCCCGCCCGATCGTCTGGATCAGCGACTTTTCCGATCGTAGGAACCCTTCCTTGTCAGCGTCGAGAATGGCGACCAGAGAAACTTCCGGCAGGTCGAGTCCTTCACGCAGTAGATTGACCCCGATGAGGACATCGAAGTGTCCCTCCCGCAGTTCGCGGAGGATTTGGATGCGTTCGATGGCATCGAGTTCGGAGTGAAGCCATTTGCAGCGCAGGCCTTGATCGCGGAAGTAGGTGGTCAGGTCTTCGGCGAGGCGTTTGGTCAGGACGGTGACGAGGGTGCGTTCTCCACGGGCGATGCGGCGGCGGATTTGCTCTTCCAGGTCCTGGACCTGGCCGCGGGCTGGCTTGATGTGGATGAGGGGATCGACCAGGCCGGTGGGGCGGATGATCTGCTCGACAACGGCACCGCCGGTGCGCTCGAGTTCGTAGGGTCCCGGCGTGGCAGACAGGCACAGTACCCGGCGCATGCGGGCCTCGAATTCCTCGAAGCGCAGCGGACGATTGTCCAACGCACTCGGCAGGCGGAAGCCGTGCTCCACCAGCGTTTCCTTGCGGCTGCGGTCCCCGTGATACATTCCCCGCACCTGCGGGATGGTCACATGCGATTCGTCGATGATCAGCAGGTAATCTTCGGGGAAGAAGTCGATGAGGGTGTAAGGCGGCTCGCCGGGCTTTCGGCCGGAAAAATAACGGGCGTAGTTTTCGATGCCGGAACAATAGCCGACCTCGCGGAGCAGATCGAGGTCATAGCGAGTCCGGGCGCGCAACCGCTCCGCTTCCAGCAGCTTTCCCTGCCCTTTCAGCTCGGCGTAGCGCTGCTGGAGTTCCTCCTCGATTCCTGCGATGGCCAGGCGCAGGCGGTCCTCCGGTGTGACGAAGTGCCGGGCCGGATAGATCGCCAATTCGTCCAGACTGTGCAGCACTTCTCCCGTCAGAGGGTGGATGATGGCGAGCGTGTCGATCTCATCGCCGAACAGTTCGATGCGATAGGCGACTTCTTCCGACGCCGGCCAGACGTCGATAGTGTCCCCGCGCACGCGGAAGCGCCCCCGCTCGAAGGCCACATCGTTGCGCTGATACTGGATGTCGACCAAGCGGACCAGAAGCTCCTCGCGTTCGATCCACTCTCCCCGCCGCAGGTACACCGTCATCCGCTTGTAGTCCGAGGGCGAACCCAAGCCGTAGATGCACGACACACTGGCGACAATGATGACATCTTCCCGGCTGACCAGGGCGGTCGTGGCCGCCAGGCGCAAGCGGTCGATATTCTCGTTGATCGAGGCGTCCTTTTCGATGTAGATGTCGCGCTGGGGGATGTAGGCTTCCGGCTGATAGTAGTCGTAATAGCTGACGAAATAGTGGACGGCGTTGTGGGGGAAAAACCCCTTAAATTCCTTGAAGAGCTGGGCGGCAAGGGTCTTATTGTGGGCGAGTACCAACGTGGGCCGCTGTAAATGGGCGATGACGTGAGCGGCGGTGAACGTCTTTCCGGTGCCGGTCGCTCCGAGCAGCACCTGGAACGGGCAGCCCCGGTCGAAGTTCTCGCACAACTCTCGGATTGCCTTGGGTTGGTCTCCCGCTGGCGGATAGGGGGTGACCAATTGGAATCGCGCGGCCATGGGAGCATCCTGGCTCTGCTGAGGGTCCCGTCCGCGGGAAAGGAAGCAGCTCCTGTCCGGCTAGCGGACTGTTTCGTGATCTATTGTAGGGGGGAAGGGGGAGGTGTGCCCCCCTGGGAAGGCGGCCATGCGGAGGCGGCTGAGGTGTGCGCGGAGGAAGCGCCAAGCGAGAAGGAATTCTCGACCGAAACGCGAGGCGGCCTCAAACTGGTATATCCGATAGAGCTGGCAGGACCCCGCCGGCTTCAGTGGCGTCGGTCGAGGAAAGAGCGCGGCAGACCGGCCAGGATCGGGTAAACTGATAGTGCTGGCCGTTGGCGAGCCGGAGCGTTCCTCGCCGTGGGGTCGGAGCGTTCCTCGCCGTGAAATGTGGGATGCTGCGAGGGGGGCTTTGCACGCAGGCCCGCAAGCGAAGTTCGGTCACGTCCCGATCATTCTTCTAGGAGGGCACGAACATGAGTCGTGAAGGCCACCAGTCCGGTTTGCGAGTGCGCTTGCAGGCGGAGGCGCTGGAGGATCGAACCACGCCGGCGGGAAATGTGACCGCCTTCGTCTCCGGCGGTATCCTGTTCGTGCAAGGGGACAGCGCCAGCAATCAAGTCTGGCTCAGCTCCTTGAGTGAGGATACGGTGGCCGTCACGGCTCTGGGGGATACCCGCGTCAATGGCACCTGGCTGCCGCTGACCTTCAGCGGGGTGACGCTGGGCTGGGTCATCACGATGGGCCAGGGGAATGATCAGGTGTACATTTCCCGGACGCGAGGGAACATCGGTGTTTTCCTCAACACCGGGGCGGGGAATGACCACATCACCCTCAATCGGGCGCAGCATGCCGGGCCGACGGTCATTCGCAGCGGGGCGGGGGACGACCTCATCTCGCTTGGCATGGGGCAGTATGCCGGGAGTGTGCTGGTTAACGCAGGCGGAGGGAATGATCGCGTCTTCGTCTCCGGGGTAAATTTCCGCAATGAGACTCAGTTCGACGGCGGGCCGGGGTTCGATCAATTGGGATTGGATCAGAGCCGCTTCGGCGAGTCGCCAGCCATTCGCAACTTCGAGCAGGTCTTTACGGCCTTGATGCCAACGGCGGTGGATGACAGCGTCTCGGTTCCCGACAACGGGCGCATCACCATCTCCGTGCTAGCCAACGATCTGCCGATCGGCGGGCCGTTCCAGTTGGACTCCATCCGTATTGTCACCCAGCCGCAGCAGGGCACGGTGACCGTCAACAGCAATGGGACGATCACCTACGTGGCTCACACCACGGTGAATAGCGACAGCGACAGCTTCCAGTACACGGTGCGCAATCAGTTGGGCGGGGAGTCGAACGTGGCTACGGTGCATCTGCGCCTGCCGGTAGCTTTGCGCCCGCCAACACCCACCATCAGCACCACTGCTAGCAACCCGACCAATTTGGCCAGCATCCCCTTCCGCGTGACCTTCAACAAAAACGTGACGGGCTTTACTGCCGGTGACATTACGGTGACCAACGGCACGCTCTCCGGTTTTACCACCGTCAACGCTCAAACCTACACCTTCAACGTGGCTCCCACCGCGGATGGCCCCGTGACTATCAACATTCCCGCCGGTGCGGCGACGGACAGCGGAGGCCGGCCCAGCACCGCCGCCTCTTTCAACATCACCTCGGACCGCACGGCGCCGACCGTGAATCTGACCACCACGGCTAGCGATCCCACCAATCTCGCGGCGATTCCTTTCACAGCGACCTTCAGTGAGAACGTGACGGGCTTTACTGCCGGTGACATTACGGTGACCAACGGCACGGTCCAGAACTTCTCCGGCAGCGGCAGCACTTACACCTTTGAGGTGGTCCCGACCAGCAATGGGACAGTGACCGTGTCGATTGCGGCCAATGTGGCTCAAGATGCCGCCGGGAACAACAACACCGCTTCCAACACTGTCACCCTCACCTCGGATCGCTCGGCTCCGACCGTGACCCTGAGCACGACAGCGACTAGCCCCACCAATCTCGCGGCGATTCCTTTCACAGCGACCTTCAGTGAGAACGTGACGGGCTTTACTGCCGGTGACATTACGGTGACCAACGGCACGGTCCAGAACTTCTCCGGCAGCGGCAGTAGCTATACGTTTGAGGTGGCTCCCACCGCGGATGGCCCCGTGACCGTGTCGATTGCGGCCAATGTGGCTCAAGATGCCGCCGGGAATAACAACACTGCTTCCAATACTGTCACCCTCACCTCGGATCGCACGAAACCGACGCCCACCGTCAGCACCACCGCGGCGAGCCCCACGAGCGACAATCCCATTCCCTTCACCGTCACCTTCGATGAGAATGTGACCGACTTCACCGCCGGCGATGTGCTCGTCACCAATGGCAGTATCATCAACTTCACCCAGGTCAACGGGTCCACCTACACCTTCGACGTGGTGCCAAATACGACGGGCAATGTGTCCGTGACCGTGCCCGTTGATGTTGCCGAGGATGCGGCCGGGAATAAAAACAATGCCTCCAACACTGTCACGGTCAATTTCACCGGTAACGTCGTGACTACGACGATCACCACGACAGAGTCCGACCCGACCAACGCCAATCCCATCCCCTTCGCCGTGACGTTCAGCGAAAATGTGACCGGTTTCACTCTCAGCGATATTCAGGTGATCAACGGCACAGCCCAGAACCTGACCGGCGGCGGTGCGAGTTACACCTTTGAGGTGGTACCGGGCGGAGATGGGCCAATTGTGATCGACATCCCCGCAGGAGCGGCGACCGGATCGTCAGGCACCCCCAACAGTGCTGGCACCTTCATCATCACCTCCGATCGCACCGCGCCGACGGTAAACATCAATTCCACTGGTATCAATCAAATTTCCGGGACGGCCAGCGATGCCAACACGATCACCCAGGTGGAGCTGAGTATTTACAACGGTATGAATTACTGGGATGGCACTGGGTTCAACAGCTCCACGGAAGTGTTTGTCACTGCCAGTGGCACGAATAACTGGAGCTATACTTTCATGACTCCTGGTACTTACACCGTGCATGCTCGTGCGACGGATGCCGCAGGCAATGTCGGGGACGACACGGAGACGGTAACTGTCAGTACAATCTGAAACACTCCCTGGAAGGTTACCAGTTAGCGAGAAGGGGTGTCTGGAGATGGGTCGGGCCGCGGTGGGGATTCGAGGATGAAGGTGACCGGTCCGTCGTTGATGAGTTCCACCTGCATATCGGCGGCGAAGCGGCCCGTAGCGACCGGGACCCCCCAGGCTCGCAGGGCTTGGATAAAGGCTTCGTAAAGGGACTGGGCCGTCGCTGGCTCTGCCGCCTGGGTGAAACTTGGCCGGCGCCCTTTGCGGCAATCGCCGTAGAGGGTGAACTGGCTGACGACGAGCACAGCGCCCTGCACGTCCTGGACATCGCGGTTCATCTTGCCCTGAGCGTCGGGGAAGCCGCGGAGGTGGACGACTTTTTCCGCCAGCCATTCGGCGTCCGCCGTCGTGTCGCCCTGCCCCACACCCAAGAGGACTAGCCAGCCGCTGCCGATCTGACCGGTCACTTCCCCTCCGACAGTGACGCGCGCTTGCCGGACCCGCTGGAGCACCGCCCGCATCGCTTCCTCCGCTTCACCTTGGCCTTGTTTTCTTGGCTTCGGTCCGTTGTGTGTCGATTCGTTGTGTGTCCTCTGCCTCGGCTTCGCCTCGTCTTCTTCCGCCCCGCTTCAGTCTATCGAGACTCTCCGTCCCCCCACCGGCGGATACCGCGGGAACGAGGGCGGCTCCAGACGTTGCGTGGGGTTTGGGGTTGGCCCTCGCATGGGCATTCGGATCAGCTCTGGCTTGGTTTACTGGACAGGCCGGGCGTAGTCACCCCGCATGAAGCCGCTGTCGGCGGGGGGATCGTATCGGATGTCGCGCAGGTCCGGTGTTTCCAGGCGGGCGGAGCGGCGCACGCGGGATTCCAGGGCGTAGTCGAGGATGCCGCCGGTGAGGAGGGTGCGTTCCACGGGGTAGGGGGGCTGGCCGGTTTCCAGGAAGCGTTCGATGTGGCGGGTCAGGGCTTCCAGGAAGGCCGCGCCCGGCGGCGGCGGGAGATAGAACAGGCAGGAGGCGATTTGCGGCGGTTGAGCCAAGCGGGCGGCGAAGGTTTCATCCGCGACATGGCCGTCGAGTTGCAGCACGGCGGCCTGCAAGCCGTCGAGGTACTCGATGAGAAAGGCGATCGGGCCGGGAACAAAGTTGCCCCACGTCGTGGGCCGGGCGAAGCGGCGGCAGTTGGCCCGAACGTCGCCGGCGTTGCGGGACAGGCTCCGGCCCAAGGCGTGCTCCAGCAACTCCCAGGACCATCGCCCCTCCTCGGCGGCTTGCCAGACCGCGTCTCCTTGCAGGCAAGTCACGGCCCGGACGCCCTGCGCTGCTCCATCTTTCCCAACGGGGCGGAAGCGCCGCTCCACCATGCATTGCAGCGCTTCCAGGGCGTGAATGCCGTAAATTTCCAATTCCCCGCGCGAGGCCACGAGGGCTTCCTTCATCCCTGTACCCAGAGGCAATTCCAGTTCCGGCCGCCGCCAGGTCACCGGCAGACTGGACCCCGCCATCAGGGGGAAGCCCATTTGACGGGCCGTCATTACCATTTCCGCCGCCTGACGCCGGTCGTAACTCAGATGCTTGTCGCAAAACACCGGCACGCTCCGCCCGCTTTTCTCGAACACCGCCACGATCTGCCGGAAATAGTCGTAACGAGGATAGAGCTTCTGGCCTTTGGCGTTGTACGGGTAATCCCCATGCTCCGCGATGAGCAGCACCCCATCGACCGCCAGCTTGCCCGTACCCAAGGTCAGGGCATCCTCGATGGTCGGCGACAGGCGGAAGCCGTGTTCCTGGGCCAGCTCCCGGCTCAGATCATTCTTTCGCACCTGTTCCACATAGAGGCTGGCGACTCCGAAGGAGGGAAAGTGATAGCCGTCGTCACGCAGGTAGCCGTCCAGGAAGCGCCCGGCGATGTGATAAGCGTGGGAGAGGTAGTGATAGATAGTCGTGAGGACGGCCAGTTTCTTCTCGGCGGGGCGAGGCCGTTTGGGAGGCCGGCTGCGGGGGAACGATGACAGACTCGAAGCATCTCTGCCACTTGCCGGACCGCCACCCTCGCTTCCATTCTTCTCCGGACTCCAGGAGGCCGCGGCCCCGGCCAGGACCACGCCGCTGCTGAGCACAAACTGCCGCCGATCGGGAGAGTCGGAATCGGACCCCCGAACGGGTATCGGCTCGGCTTTCGCGTCGCTGCTGGATCGGACGGGAAACGGAACTTCAGGGGGCATGCCATCTTCCTCCTGGGTTATCGCCCTGGAATCCCACAGAGCAGGAACCAAGGCCGCTGAAGGATTGCTCAGAATGATGGCCGGCTAGCTCGGCACACCAGCCGGGCAACGCCTTAGCATACCTCATGGCGGGACAGCGATCTCGCACGCCAACCGCCGAGCGGTGAACCCGCGGTACTGCTCTGCTGGCCATTGTGGTCGAGTGCACCCGCGTTGGACAGCAAAAAATCGCCGCTTCGTGGCAAGTGGGCCTTGAATGAGGAGTCGGCCTCTGGTGAGTGAGGGGATCGGCTTTGTGTGGAAGACTTAGGAGGCAGTGGATCTGGTGGGCGGGGCAGAGTTTGGCTTAGCTTGGAAAGTACGAATAAAGAATGGCGACTTTTCTGCGAATAGTGAATTGATGCGGAAAGCGGAATGGAAAAGGTTTGCGGCGATCTGTTGGCAGGGCGAAGTGGGAGGGGGGCCGGCCAGGTCCTCAGGGCTTCCGACTCCCCTGGCGCAAGCGCCAGGGCTTGAACAATCGGTTCTTTCACAGCCAGATTGCCCGGATTCGCCAGAAGCGGAGCTTGTCAAAGTCTTAGGCATCGGTCACAATCGGATATAGCGGGACTGCGCCAACGGGGTGGTGAAAGGTCCGGTGTTTTCGGGTGTCCCCGCCGGGGGGAGTGCCACTCATGACGGTCTTCGGCAAGGTACTGTTGATTTTCAACCTGCTGCTGGCAATTGGCTTCGGCTATTTGGCCACCCAGGATTGGCAGCGCCGGCAGACAATCCAAGCTGCGGCCCTGCGTTATGACCTTCTGGTCCAGGGTTTGCCCTTGGGAGCTGAGCCGGACGCCCCCAAATCACTTCCCGCCGATCCCGATGATCCGGTACCGCTGCGTGTGCTCGGCGTGGGGAACATACCGGTCTTCAGTGTCAGCAAGAAGTATTTGGAGGCGTATTTCCAAGGGGCGCAAGGGGGCAGCGACCTGGGGGGTCCTGCGGTGCCGAATCAATTGGCTGAGGTGCAGCGTGTGCGCAGCCGCATCGAGCAGTTGCTCAGTGCTGCGGAAACCCCGCAGGCCAAACTCCAGCGCCTGCGGGGTTGGCTGCTATACCAGGCGGAAACCTTCGAGGAACATCAGGCCATCCTTGACCTCTTGCGGCAGGGGAACGTCGAGGAGTTGCAGAACCGGCTTTATGCCCGCTTCGATGCCGTGCTCAAACCCTCCCAGGCGGGTGCCATCCCCCCTCCCCTCACCGATGAAGAGTTGGCCGGTAAAACTCCTGAGGAACAAGCCGCCTTAGTCCAATCCCGCGCCAGCCAGCTTCAGCAGAGCTATGCTCAGTCTCTCGACGAAAGTGAGCGCCGCATGCGCCTCGCTCATCTGCTGATCCATTTGGACCCCAGTGCCGACTGGCAGAAGCGAGTCGCCGCCGTCGTAGGTTTGAGCCGCTATACCTCGGCCCTGGTGGCTCAGACCCGGCGCTTCGAGGAGATGTCCCGCCTGATGGAGCAGCTCCTGGTGGTGGACCAGCAGGCGTATCTGGAACGGTTACAGCCGCTCATGCGGGCTGCTCAGAACGCGACAGACGTGACCAATCGCCAGGCGGCCTTGCGAGCCAAGTGGGTCGAGCAGTTCCGGCGCGAATCGGATGCCGTCAACCAGCGGGAAACCCAACTGCGGGAACTGACTAATGCCCTGGCTCGCGTCAAGGCGGAAGTCGATGCCTTGCTGGTACGCCAGACGGGGATCGAAGACCAGATGCTGGCCATTCAGCGGGAAGTGGCCAATGCCCTGGAGGAAGTTTACCGGCTGGAAGCGGAACTGGTGGCGCGAGAGAAGCAGTTGCTCCAGCAAATGGGCCGCTCCTTCGGTCCTTGAAGTATCCCTTGGTCCTGGGACTGGGAGCTGGATCCAGGAGGGAGGCGGCGCGCAGAAGGCGGTCGTTCACGACGGGCCGAAATGGGGAGGCGCTCGCGGGCCGAAGGCAGAGTCGACGAGTCCTGGCGAGAGGAACAGGGACCCAAGCAACGCGCGGGAATCCAGGCCATGACAGCGATTGGTAAGTTTCTGGCGGTGCTGAATCTGTTTGTGGGGATCGGCTTGGCGACCTGGTCAGTCAGTGTCTTTGCCAACCGGTTGCCGTGGTACGATCCCTTGCCCCCTGCGGAGACGATCCATCCCGGCCACAAACCGGCCAACTTCGCCTACCTGCGGGAAGAGCTGGACAAGCACGTGCGTGCCGCCCAAGCAGCCAGCCTGCTCTGGACCCAACAACGGCAGCGCTTCGAGCAATTGGAACAGTTCCGCAACAGCCGCCTGCGAGGGTACGAAGAATGGATCGGCTTCGCCAAAAACGGCAACCCGCGGGACAATGGCATCGGCTTCTACGAGCCGGTGTACGATCCCGCAACGGGCTTGCTGGACCTGACCCCTCCCAGCCCCACCGTCCGCCGCACTCCGATCCTGGGAGTGGACAATCGCCCCCTGCGCGGCGCCGACACCCTTCAGGATCAGTACATCCGTGATGCCAATGAATTGATCAAACTGGCGCGCCAAATCGACGAGCTGCGCAATCGCTTCCGCGATCTGAGCACGGAAATCCTGCAAACCGAGGATCGCTTGCGCCGGATGGTGGAAATCCGCGATTCCGTTCAGGCGGAGCTGTTCTACCTGATGGATGCCCAATGGGACGTTTACGAACTGCGGGAGACGGCCCTGCGGCGCCAACGGCAGTTGTCCCAGCGTCTGGCGGAATTACGCCCGAACCCCTGAGAGCCACGGGGCCTACTACTTGAGCCAAATGACTTGAAATGACTTGAGAGGGAAAAAAACATCCTGTAACCTGGAAAAGACGTGGGGAGCTGGGGAACAGCTCATATGCCTTGAACTTGTGAAGCTGTCGGAGAGTCCGCTGGGCAAGCCAGTGAGGAGATAACAAGCGAATCCGAGATTGTTGGATCCAAATGCTTCGAGGAGATCACGCCGTCTCAGTTGTGCCGAGGAGAGACCCCCATGACCTGGCTTGGGAAAATACTCGCCTTCTTCGTTTTGATCGGTGCTGTGGTGTGGATGTACCTGTCGGTCCAGGCATTCGTGCTGCGGACGAATTGGAAGGTGGAAGCCGATCGGTGGCGGCAGGCCTACGAGCAGATCCGCTCAGCACGGGAAGCTGAGTATCAGCGCTTCCGGTCGACCGAGGAAGCCTTGCGGCGGCAATTGCTGGCCGAACAGCGCCGCACCAGCGAGTTGCAAAAGTCTGTCGCCGAGTTGACCAATCGCGGAGCGCGGGATGCGGATGCGACCAAGAGCTTGCAAAAGCTCTACGAGGAGGCGGATGTCAAGGCGGTGCAACTGCAAGCGAGCCGCGATGCTTTGATCAAGGAAGTCAGCTCGGTTCGGGTGCGCAACGAGCAGTTGGAAAGTGAGCGGCAGCGTTTGATCGTCGCTGCCGAGGAAGCCCGGCGTGAGGCAGTGCGGGCCAGAATCGCCGAGCGGGCTGCCCAATTCGTCGCCGAGCAGAACGCCGCTCTGGTCGAAGAACTGCGGGAAAAAATCCGGCAGCTTAGCCGTTCTCTCCTGGCCGGTGGCTCTACTCAACCTCCGGCATTGCGAGAAATCGATAAGCCGCCGCCTCCGCCATTGCCCAATCTCCGCGGGGAAGTCACTGCTGTGTCAGGGGATCTGGTCGTCCTGAGTATCGGCTACGAAGCGGGGCTGAACGTCGGCACGGAGCTGGAAATCTATCGCCTTGAGGGAGAAAGCCGCTATCTGGGGACTGTCAAAATTACCAGCTTGGCCAATCTTTATCCCAAGCAAGCCGTGGCCACCTTCATCCCGGCCCGCAATGTGCCCTTTGCCCGCTTGACCCCGGCGGAGAAACCCCGCCCCGGCGACCTGGTCCGGCCGATCGAAAGCCGCTGAGCTTCCCTGGTCCCAACGGTTCCCTCTGCCGAAAGAGAATGGTCGGGGGTTTCTCGTACCTGCGGATTTTCGCCCTGAATATCGACTCCCGAATAACCTATAACCTGCAAACCGTTGCTTCGAAACAACCAGCAGCGCTCCAGGAGCAAGACACATGGCCAAGAAAAAGAAGAAGAAAAAAGAAGAGCTGGATGAGGATTATGAAGTCGCCCCCGCTGCCGAGGTGGAGGATGGAGCCGAAGAAGCGGCGCCCTCTCTTCGCCGGCCCCAACAAGCCAAGCCGCGCAACGATGCCTACGTCATGATGCTGGCCATCACCTTTTTGGCCCTAGTGACGGGTTGCGTGCTGATGTACCTCGACGCTGCCCAGTATGAAGGAAAAAATCCGCCCCAGGCGGCAATCCCTGCCGTGCCGGAGTTGGGGAAAGCGGCGGCACCCGCAGGACCCGCTACGAAATAGCTCCTTCGGACCAGGGAGTTTTTTCCGGGTTATTGCTGGCGATTCCCGCTGCTCTTTGACGCCGAGCGTTCCGCTGCCCAGGGGTGGGCCGGACGCTCCGCAATGTTCTCCCCGGACCGCTTCCCCTTCACCTGCGGACGGTCGGCGTGACTTGGATCACTTCGGCACCATTAGCGTAAACGGCCAGAGGAAAGCTTGGACAGCCGTCATCAACCCGACGACGCAAGCGAGCAGGACGCTATGCCAGATGACGGCTTTGAAGATGTCCGCTTCCCGGCCGACCTGATTGGTGCCCGCTGTGGCGACACAGATGCTCTGCGCGTCGATCATTTTGCCCATCACGCCGCCGGTACTGTTGGCCGTGCAGATGAGGGTTTGCGCTTGTTCCAAGCTCAGGTGACGCAGCGCGGTGCTGCCGTGAGTATTCCACACCTCTGTGGCGGTGATCTTCTGCAAACTGCCGAAGAGGGCATTGCTGCCGGCGTCCGTGCCGGTGAGGAAGACCCCTAGCCAGCCGAGCATGGCGGCGAAAAAGGGATACAGCACCCCCGTTTCCGCAAAAGCTACCCCCAAGGTGGCATCCATGCCGGCGTACTTCGTGACATAGCTCAGTCCCAGCATGCAGGCGATCGTGGGGATGGGAATGCGCATCTGATAGATCGTCTTGCGGAAGACGGCGAGCACCTGAGCCGGGGAGAGTCGCAGCAGCACCATCGACAAAAGGGCGGCGCAAAAGACCGGCGTTCCCGGCGCAGTCAGCCAGGTGATCTTGAAGAGGGCGGCTTCCTTCCTCTCGTCGCCAACGGCATCCGGGGGGACCAGCCGCTCGGCCCGTTCCACCCTTTTGTGCAGCGTCGGCACCGGCACTTCCCAGTAGGAAGGGACCACGCCGAGGTCCAACGGCCCCTGCTTTTCCATCTGCCGGGCGATGCCGGAGAGGATAAGAAACAGGGCCATCAAGCCCCAGGGCATCCAGGCGCGGAGGACTTGGCGCGTTTGCAAGGGTTCGAAGCGCTGGGCCAGTCCCTGGCCATTGGCGAGCCACTCGCTGACCTGTTCTTCCGCCTGGACGACGTTTGGGTCCGCCGGAGAGACCGGTTCAGCCGTCTGGCCAGCGCCCACCTGTTCCTGGGGGAAGCGCCACTCCTGCCGAGGCTTCCAGACGAATTTGAGGAAAGCCGCCAGGCAGGCCATGGACAGGATCGCCCCGCAGATGTCGGTCAGGGGCCAGATTGGCGGCAGGCCGTAAGCATGGGCTGTAGCAAAGAAAAACTGGGCCAGGGCAAAGGAACCGCCCCCCACCGCCAGCGCGGGCCAGATCGCCAGGGTTTCCCGCCAGGTGCACATCGTCTTGACCATGTACAGCGGAATCAGGCACGACAGGATCGGTAACTGATGCCCGCACATAATGCTGATGGTGTCTCCCGACAGTCCGGTGACACTGGAAAGCGTCAGGATCGGAACGCCCAGGCCGCCGAAACAGACCGGCGAGGTGTTGGCAATCAGGCAGATAACCGCCGCTTGGAACGGAGGCACTCCCAGGCCGACGAGCATGGCGCCGCAGATGGCCACCGGCGAACCTGCCCCTGCCGCACCCTCCATGAACGCCCCGAAGCAGAAACCGATCAGCACCGCCTGCACCCGCGCATCGCCGCTCAGGCCCCCAATGGAACGCCGGATGATGCTGAACTGCCCGCTGATCAACGTTGTGTTGTACAGCAGCATGGCAGCAAAGACGGTCCAGCCGATCGGCAGCAAGCCAAAGGTCATACCATGGACGAAGGCCCAACTGGCCATCGCCAACGGCATGTCATAGGCCAGCCAGGCCAGCAGCACCGCGGTGATCGCTCCCGCCGCTCCGGCCCACGGCGCCAGCCATCGCCGCCCCACCAGCAAGTAAAACAACACCAGCACCGGCAGGCCAGCGACCACCGTGGACAACAGCCGGTTCCCTAACGGGTCCAGATTCTGCACATACACGGCCCAGAGCATGGAGAGAGACCTTTCTTCTGTGCCGAGGATTCCCAGGTCAAGACGAATATCTTCCTCCACCTTGTCCGTGATAGGGCCAGGTGCTCTTCGATGCTAGCCTTTTCGATCTTTTCCGGCCAGCCGGCTGTTTTTGACTCCAACTCGCCGGCTGTTCACGCAGGTTGACCCAAACGTTCCCACCGTACCTATCGGGCTGTGTCCTGGACTGGCCCGGCCTGCGCCAGCAATCTCCTAGATATTTTGTGTGGATTTCCCGGACTGTCCCGATAACGGATTTTGTCCATTTCATCCATCTTCCATCAAGTTCTCCGCGATCACCTGCCGAAAATCGATGTCGAAGCTCCGGAAAGCGGGGTACACCGGCGAGGCAGTGGCGCTTCAGCCGGAGCCTGCCTTCCCCGTCGATCCCAACCTTGGAGATGACCTCATGAGTCGTGCCCGTCAGGTTCTTGGCTTGTTTCTGGTAACACTGTTCGGAGTTTATGGCTGCACGCAAGGGCAGATCGGGGGCCGCGAGAAAAGCGCACTGGAAGCGAAAATCCAGCGGCTGGAAGAGGAGGTGCGCAGCGCGCATACGGCCCAGCAGCAATTGCGGCAGAAATTGCTCGCCGCCGAAGAACGGCAAGTGCAGTTGCAGAAACAGTTGGAACAGTGGCAGGCCCAAGCGGCTGCGGAACGGGAAGCCCTGCGTGCGGAGCTGAAAGTCCGCACGGCCGAACGCGATGCCCTGGCCGCTCACTATGACAAGTTCCGCAAGGACCTGCGCGATCTATTGCAGCAGGCGGAAGCAACTCTGCCGGGGATCAGTCCTGCGGTGGCGCCGCCGCCGAGTGCTGTCAGTGCCCGCTCGGCAACTGAGCCGCTCCCCTAAGCCTTCCTCCCGCCTGGCTCCTTGTCCTTGGCTCCCACCGGCCCCGTCAGCTTGCCACGCTGAACAGGCAGCCAGCCTTCACCACCTTGTTATAAGGACCCGGCAGGGCTAGGCTGGAGCAAGGGCCTAGATGGGCCAAATCTGCACCGCAGGGTACCGGTGAGCGGTACTCTGTGGCTTTTTTTCTGCGAGGGGATTATACTACGTCCCGTTACTGAAGTCCTGCCTCGATGCCGCCTTCCCCGATCATTCCCTTGGAATTTCCCCGGAGAGCGAGCTATGCGTTCGGCTGCTTGGACGATTCCTGTTGCTGGAGCGGTGCTGCTGCTTGGGCCTGCGAGCGCGCTGGTTTCCCAATCTCGAAGCGTTTCGCCTCCTGGAGCCAAAACCGTCAGTAAGCCATTGCAGCTTTCCTGGCAGAAAAACATTCTGACGATCCGCGGCCCTCACGTACCGGGGGAAACTGTGGAGGTGCTCTACCTGGAAGCCTACTGCCGGCCGGGGTCCACGGATCGGGATTGGAAGGAGACGGTCATCGGCCACACCACCGAGCTGGTGGAAGCGGCGGCGGACGGTTCCCGCTTGCACCTGCGGTGCACCTTGCGCGACGGCGTGCGGGTGGAGCATGACATCACCGCCGGGGTGGATGAAGTCACCTTCCGCCTCCAGGCTCACAATCCCACCGACCGGCCATCGCAGGCCCATTGGGCACAGCCCTGCATCCGCGTCGATCGCTTCACCGGCGAAAAACAACACACCTATCTGAACAAGTGCTTCATCTTCCTCGAGGGTAAGCTCACCCGCATGCCCACCCCGCAATGGGCGACCAAAGCCCGTTATGTCCCCGGTCAGGTGTGGCGACCCCGCCATGTTCCCATCACTGACGTCAACCCACGCCCCCTCAACCCTCTTACCCCTAGCCACGGTCTGATCGGCTGCTTTTCCGCGGACGAAAAAATGCTCCTCGCTACGGCTTGGGAACCGTATCAGGAACTATTCCAGGGTGTCATCGTTTGCATCCATGCCGACTTCCGCATCGGCGGGCTAGCCCCTCACGAGAGCAAGACCATCCGTGGCAAAATCTACATCCTCCCCAACGACATTCCCGCTCTGCTCCGCCGCTACCAACAGGATTTCCCGGAACATGCTGACAAAAAGCCCCCAGCTCCGTAAGAACCTCCCCCACCCCAAACTTTTCGAGAACCGCCCCCAGCCCAGAACCTCTGGCGAAAGGATAGACCATACCAACGACTTGTCCACCGAGATAGCCTGTGACGTTCCCGATCAACTGTGTCATCGGAGTCCACCAATCGGCCAGGCCAACCCAGATGCCGAAGGTCAGGGTGTCGGCCATGCCGGCCGCTGCGTTGCTCAGGTCCTGGAAGCTAGGTAAGTAACTCCCCAGGCTGTTCGAGGATGAACCCAATGAAGCTATTAGGTGAGCGGCGTAGAAGGCGCGTTTTTGGGCCAGTTGCAGCACGGTCGGCCCTGAGGAGGGAACGGTGGGCAGATTTCCGGCGGTATCGGGACGGAGCCACAGGGAGGCCGCCACAATAGACTGGGGTGGCCGAAGGGCGGCCGCCTCGGCGTGAGGGTTATCGGCAGAGCCAGAGCGGCCTTGATAGCTCGGAGCTAAGTGAGCTGATCATGCAGAATCTGAGCAAAATTTATAAAATATGTACTTGAATTTATTCGATTAGAACTATGGTCTTCATGACTTACACTACTTGAGGCCATCCAACCTGGATTTCAACTGATCACATAAACTGAATAGCTCCTGCCATGCTATGTCCGTTTTTATCTGTTCGGCCGTTATCGTCTTGTCACATATACTCCCAGAAAGGGAAAGCCATTTTTCACGGATCTTCTTACTCAGGTTCAACGCGACATCATCAATCAGGCTACTCTTACTAAGTCGAGCTAGACTCATATCATGAAAGAAGGAATGAACTCCGATATCGAATTCTTCAAATAAGTTATAAAATAATTCATCATCTGAATAACTATTCAGATTGAATGTGCAGCATTTAGCTATTGTATCATAATAAAGTTTATATAATTCTTTTGCCGATATCTCATTCATGTAAATTATTCCTCTATTCGAATAATTCGGGCCTTGTCACCTGGCAGAGGTTTGTAGTCCTTGCCAACAACCTTTACCTTTCCTGTGGTGCCGCTGGAAAAACCCCAATATCGTCCCACATGCCTCCCTCCTTCATGATAAAAAACTACTTTGTCATCCTTGGTAAACTTCCAACCTGTACCTGTGACCCCATATTTTCCTTTTGTCCACCCATCACCAAGAATAGCAGCAATCTCGTCAGCAGACTTACCGAACAAAACAGCAGGATTGTTTACTATATCATCGAACGAACTAGCCACGGCTCTTACCGTGGCTGCGGTAGCGGTCAACGGTGCGTGCGGCGCGGCCGTTGAGGATGGGTGGGTCGGTGACTTGGACCACACTCTCATCCACCAACCCTTCACCGTCGTCACAATCATCTGACGATACTTGATGATCGTGTAAACGCCATAGCTACCCCCTATAAGTCCCACACTCAACTCATAGTATTGTCCTGTTCCTTCTCCTGCGACCGCCTCCACGCCCTGAGCGATCAGGCTGGCATGCTCCTCACCATCCCAGACCTTCCACAGACCGGTGATCACCTGATCTGCACCCGCCACCAACACTCCCAGCCCCACCGGAATGGTCACCACACCCCCCACTCCCACCCCAAAAATCGTCCCGCCACCGGCTACTGCCACTCCACTGACACAGGTGCCTACTCCTCCCACAGTCTGCAACACCCCTTCGAGACGCGTGCCGAGGTGGTTGCGGAACCAGAAGTCCCGTACTCCTTCCCACTGACGGGACCACCACCCAGGTTCGGATAGTGGGGGCGGCGAGAAGGTGAGCTGCGGGTAGGTCTCGTAGAAGGCGCGTTTTTGGGCCAGTTGCAGCACGGTCTGCCACCCCTCTGGAACGGTGGGCAGATTTCCGTCGGCATCGGGACGGAGCCACAGGGAGGCCGCCACAATAGACTGGGGTGGCCGGAGCAGCGAAAAATGTTACCAGGAATGCAACCTGCTACCGCGCAACTGTCATGTGGAGTGCTCTGGATTCCTCATTGAGTAGCACAATTCCGGATACTATTAGAATTTTGCTTCTAAATTATACCCTTACCAACATTACGCCAATTAGGAGAAGGCCAGAATACTCGCCATGCCATATCCATATCAGGTTCTTCTTCATATTCCTCCAAATTGACATGATCAAGATAGTTATCTCCGTATAGACACATCCCTAACAGTCTGAGAAACTCCTGAGCTTGGTCGCAATGAATAAAATCCAGGTCTTGAGCCTCGGCACGGAGGTCTTCGAACGGGGCATTTTTGGTGATCATATAATATTCAAATGCCCAGCGGATGTAGTCCTGTTGCTCTTGGGTTAGCAACCGAAGATACGGCTCAATGAAGAAAACCGCAATCCTATTCACATCTATGATGTTGCAGCAATCATAGTCTGTGAAAGAAACATTGTCCCCGAGATGGATACCTTCCAATATATGAAAAATATCAGCAAAAACGTAATAATTTGCCTTTTTCATGATTGATATAAATTCATAGTTTATATTGAATTACCGAGCCCCAAATAATGGAAAGACAGTTTCCGGTAGTCCATACCGATTCAACACAACAATTACACGAGATAAACCACTCCTATACTCTCCTGTTCCCTGCGCAAATCCCTCCCCCACCGGACGACACATATCCAGCCTAATCCTCACTTTATTTGGAGCCACCCCACTTGGATATTCGGCCCTGAATACCTGTTGAGCCTTTGCAATCGCTTCCTCCATCGCCTCATAACTCGTAAAACGTGTCGAATCAACCATCGCTGGTCTACCACTATACATCACTACCTTACCCGTCCACGGGTCGATCCCGTGCATCGCTCGATTCTTCAAAGCCTCCAACGGAACGTCCGGCGAGTGACGAGCCAAAAAATGGGCCCCCGGAACTTGGCCATTCAGTTGGACCAAACGCCACTGAGCCTGGACCTCTAGAGAATGTCGAGCCCATTCAGCCCGGAGCGCTGCGGCCGTTGCCTGCAGTTCTGCCACCTGAGGGGCCACAGCATTGTACGCACGAGCACTAGCCCACTCATAAACCACGGTCTGACCTACGCCGATCACCCGTCGTCCACTCTGAAGGACCGGGATGACAACCACACCGTCCATGAGCAAGTTGAAGGTGCCACCATACCACGTCCGCTCACCCTGGAGCATGCCGGCAATATGCGGATTGAGCGGCTGGTAGCCGTCCACGAGGATCAGTCCCCCGCCATCGATCACCGCCTGTCCGGTTCGCACCACTGGTTGCACGAACAGGTGGTCGACTCCGTCGGCCAGTCCTTCGATTACCGCGGCTCCGTAGTAGAGCAGCCAGCCCGACTCGCGAGAGACTCCCAAATGGAGACCGGTAGAAGGCTGCGAGTAGGAAGTGGAAGGTGCAATGAACTGCGGGTAGGTCTCGTAGAAGGCGCGTTTTTGGGCCAGTTGCAGCACGGTCTGCCACCCCTCTGGAACGGTGGGCAGATTTCCGTCGGCATCGGGACGGAGCCACAGGGAGGCCGCCACGCCGGTCGGCTGACCATCGCTGCCCAGGGTCATGACCATCAGGCTGAGGCCGCTGGGGTCTTGCACCCAGCCGTCGAATCCGGTCAGGGCGGCCAACGCCGCAGGCACCGCACCAGCCTCCACATAGTTGACATTCGGACCGGCAAGGAGACGGGTGGACAATCCCAAGGCCAGCGAATCCCCGGTAGGAACTAAACTCCAGGCTTGCGCCCACAGTTGACCGTTGCCATCATTCCACACCACTGCCAACCGCGGCAACGTCAAGACCGAACCAAGCTGCGGATCTGAAGGGCTGACTATGAAAGCATTCCCTTCCGATGATCGCCCAACCGCGGGGACAGTGAGAGATTGGCCGGAACTCCTGGATGTGCCAGAGTCGTCTGGGTCGATAACGTCTTCTGTGAGATCATATTCATTACCGTCAATTGGGTCATATACATTGGCATCATCTATATTATCTATGTCACTGTTGATTACTGTATAAATGATCGATGTGAATAGATCAGAATTTGAATTATTGATCCAGGAGTGAAGCCAGCCTACCCACGGGTCGGTATGAATAGCGGTGGCAGCGCCGGTGACAATATCCGGAGTGTTTTCAGCAGATGGATCGTAAGTGTTATCCGTCGAGACAACGTCTGCGGAGTTATGATTATACGATGATATCCAGAGATTTTGATATTGTATTGTTATGTCGATCCACCAGTTTGGTATCCAGGAAAGGCTATCGGTGATGGTGATAATATCATGGTCATCATCGTAATAGAAACCGAATATGTCGAAGTTGTTGGAATTGAGGTTGTTGTCAAGCTGGCCTGTGAGATCAGAATTTCCAGTTGTGGTTTCTGGGGATGGTATGGGGGAGGTGGGGTGGGTGGGGGTTGCGAGTGGATCGGCTATTAGGAGTGGATGAGGACGGGATAAGGAAGTCTGTTTCCTGAGGGTTGGGGTCGAGCAGGGCGGCATTGGGGACGGTGCGGTCTTCGAGGGGTTCAAGGTAAAGTCGGGCGGGGCGGAACGACGGGGCGGCAGAGATGAGCCGATGGGTGGCTACACTCTTGCGTCCTGGTCGATAGGAGGAGCTATTTCCCCCCGTACTGACCTTCAGTTTACTGATCCATTGGCGGAACAGGAACGGAACCATCGGGGCGACTCCTATTGTTAGTAAGAGATGAGATTGCGGAACACGGTGACTGTCACACGAATCCTTAGGTGGATTATAGCACATCGCCAGTGCGGTATCAAGAAACCGGTGCTGACTTATCCCGATTTCTGTGTTGTGGATATGGGGGTGCCAAGCGGTGGTAGGGGTGTTGGAGGTGAGGGGTTGAGGAGAATGTTAGCGGAAGAGCGGGCTGTTTTTTGCAGTTCGCCGGCGAGGAAGACGCTGCCGGTGATGCAGAGCAGATCCTCTGGAGTAACGGCGGCCCAAGCGGCCTCCCAGGCGGCCTGAGCGGAGGAAAAGAGGCGGAAGTTGGGTCGTGGATTCTGGGCGGCCAGCAGTTCGGCCAGGTGTTCGGGGGAAACACAGCGGGGATTGTTCCCGTAGCGGGTCAGGTAGAATTCATCGAAGTAGCCGGAGAGCAACTGAAGCATCTGCGGGTACTGTTTGTCGGCAGAGACCGCGAAGATGACATGGCGGCGTCCCGGCGTCGGAAACTGGCGGCGCAGGGTGTCCAGCAAGGCCTGGATGCTCGGCACATTGTGGGCAGTGTCCAGAATGACGGTGGGATGCCGGCGCAAGCATTCGATCCGCGCTGGCCAGGCTACCTGGGCCAGACCCTGGCGGACCGCGGACTCCGGCAAATAGAGGCCGGCTTGTCGCAGGCGTTCCAGGGTCACTAGGGCTACGGCAGCATTATCCCGCTGGTGCTCCCCGCATAGTCCCAGACGATAGCGTTGGGCGGCCTGGCGCTCGATTGGCCCCACCTCGAACAAGGGGGCGTTCTGCTCCTCCGCCACGCGGCGGATCACCGCGCGCGGCCCCGCTTGCTGCTCCCCGCTCACCACTGGCACCCCCCGCTTGACAATCCCGGCCTTCTGATAGGCGATGGCTTCCAGTGTGGAACCTAACTGATTCATGTGATCGTAACCGATGTTGGTGATGACGGCGACCAGCGGCCAGCAGACATTCGTGCTGTCGTAGCGGCCGCCTAACCCCACTTCGATGATGGCCAGGTCGCAGCGGCGGTAAAGGAAGTGAAGGAAGCCGACAGCCGTGCTGATCTCAAAGAACGTGACCGGCGGGCCTTGCCGTTCGACCGCCTCTACCGCCGGCCGAATCTCATTCAGGCGAGCCGTCAATTCCGGGGCCGATATGGGGATTCCGTTGACTTGCACCCGTTCGGAGACATGTTCCAGGTGCGGCGAGGTGAACAATCCCACGCGGTATCCCGCTGCCTGGGCCACCGCGGCCAACATGGCGCAGGTCGAACCTTTCCCCTTGGTTCCGGTGACATGGACCAGGCGCAGCCGGTCCTGAGGGTTGCCGAGCCGCCGCAACACGGCCCGCATCCGTTCCAGTTTCAGGTCCCGCGGTGTGGCGGCGCGCACCTCGTAATTGATCCGCCCGAACCACCAGGCCAGCGCTTCCTCGTAAGTCATTGTCTTGTCCACAGCCTCTGGCTCGCTCCCCTCGTTTCGGCTGGACCCGCTCCTGCCATCCCGGCTTATGGATGACAATACGACTTTGCGGCTATTGTCCCATAGCCTCCCGCTAGAATGGCCGGTGGTCTGGGGGAAATGAGCCAGTCCCAGGGTTCCCCTGCCGTATCACGGGGTCGAAGGCCGCCGCATCACCGGGTCAATGTCGAAGAGGGAAAGAAAGCGGCAGCGCTGCTGTCGGAAATGGAAAGCAAAGCGGAGAGACTGGGGAAAGCTGGGGACGGGGGCGGAGCACAACGCGGGGAACTCCGCCCTGGGCAAAGCAGCAGGCTTTTCCGCGGAGGATCAACGTTTCTTCTTGGATTCCAATTCGATAATGATCGGTTTGCCATCGCCGAGCACGGTGTAGGAGAGGATCGTCTCCGCCGGGCTGCTGTAATAGGGCGGGAATTCGTCTTTGAGGTCCGATTCGATGATGGCACCGACCGGTTCTTCACCGCTCATGTTTTTCAGCACGCCTTTGTTGACGATGACTTTGTATTTTCCGGGCGCGAGACCGGGTTTGCCTTGTTTGGTGTCCGCGATGACGAAGCGGCCATCACTGCCGGTTTCGCCGAAGCCACCGAAGCCCTCTGTTCCCTTTTCGGGGATGAAGGTGACTTTGACACCGGGGAGCGGTTTGCCATCCAGGCGCACTTCCCCGTTGACTGGCACGCGTGCGCCGCCAGAGCCGCCACATCCCGCCAGCACCAGAAGCAATCCGCCGCACACACCCCACACACTGCATCGCATCATAGACGAACTCCTGCTTCGACTTCTTTCAGGGTTGTTCTTTTTCTGCATTTTGTTCCGGCTACTTCCCTGCCGGGGTTTTCTGACTTTTGTTTCGGGTACTTCCTTTCCTGGAGGATGCTATTCCGGCGGTATACCCGAAGGCCATCACGAAGAGACCGCCAAGCCGTTACTCCGAGGGGGAGCAGCCAGCAGGTCAACAAAACCCCTGCCCGCCAGAAAAACACGCAGGGCAGGCCAGGGGGAAGGTTGGTGTTCCTGCGAGGCCGAACGGGTGCCGCGCCCCTTCCCTTCGACCAGGGGTTCAATCGAGGTTGACGATAGACCCGTCGCTGATGAGAGCCACGAGACGGAGGGTAGTAGCCGGGATTGTTTCGCGCACAAAGCGGACGGAGCCATCGCCCATGGCGAAGTTGGCGCCGCCCGGATGCAGGCTACCGATGCGTCCCCAATCGCCAAGACGGCCAGGCCGCGGGGGATTCGGGCCGCCCGGCGTCCCGCAGGTCGTCCAGGTGGCGATGAGCGACCAGTCATTGATTCCTTGACCGGAGGTGGTGCGGGCTGGGTCTAGACCGGTTTGCACCCAACCGCGATACCCCCACACTGGCCCCCAGCCGTTGCACCGCGGCTCTACCGTTGTTTCCCCAATGAGGAAGGTGTTGCTGGCGCCATCTTTGGCGTCGTTGACCGTGACGCGGCTGTTTTCCCCGAAGTAATAACGGAGATTCACTGCGGCGCTCCGCCACCAGTTGCAGGTGCTGAAGTCACTCCCCGCCACGGTGATGAAGTCGTAATTGGTACGTTGGCCGGGCAAGCCGCCAGACGCAGGACCAATCGCTCCATAGCGGTTCGGATGGTTCTGCGGAGTGCTTTGCCGCGGGCCGGAATCGGAAGGACAGGCGAACACCGACAGATAGGTGTTCATGAGCAGCATGTTCTGGGTGGGAGTCCCCGGAGCGCTTGTGTTGCCGTTCCACGGGGGGCCGGTGTAGATACCGTTCTGATTGCGAATGGCGCCCGCATTGTCCCAGATCACATCGCAGAAGGGAAGTTGCAGGTTCATTTGTTGGATCAGACCCTGCTGCTCGATGTAGGGCAGAACCAGAATCCAGCCGCTCATGTTGAGGACCTGCCGGTCGCCGGGACCGCCCGGTGCGGAGAAGCAGAAGCCGTAACCGACTCCCGCTGGCGGCAGCGTCTGATGCGCCGACTCGTAATTGTGGCAGGCCAATGCCAGTTGCTTCAGGTTGTTCTGGCAGCGCATGCGGGCCGCGGCTTCCCGCACCTTCTGCACGGCGGGCAGCAACAGCCCGATCAGGATCGCTATGATTGCGATCACTACCAGCAGCTCAATGAGCGTAAATGCCTTACGCTTCCGCGAGCAGAACACACGGCGCTTCATGGCAAAACCTCCGGAACCAAACATAAGGGGATGAAAAAAACCTGGGCGAACCGATAAGGCAGGAGGAGGGAAACGGTCTGGAAGGTTCCCGACCTTCCTGATAACACTGGTATTATCCTACCGCTTGATACGGCCCAGATGCAATATGCATTTTGTCACAACTCATAGTTTTTTCAGTCCTGCTCGGTTTTGGCAGAAGGTCGGGGAGAATCCCGAACGGTGCAGGATCGCTAGTTTTGCTGGCGGAAAAATGTCGCCGCCTCTTTCGTGGGTCATGACAGACTTCTGCCGTCCGAGGGACTCCCTCCGGGACTAGGAAGAGGGCGCTACCAGGGGTTGACCTGGTTGCGCTGCGGTTTTCTGCTTGTAGGGGGCAGGGTAGGGGAGTAAAGTGTAGAGAAGAATCTGGAGGTCGTGTGAGGCGGAAGGTGGCGGAGAGCGGTGGTTTATTGAGAGAATTCTGAAGAGGGGGCGGGAATGCGTCATCATCACGAGCATGCTTTCGGTTTTTTGCATGCGGAGGCCAAGGAAGGTTTGACCCTGACGCGGCGGAATCTGTTCAAAGCCAGTCTGGCAGGCGTGGGAGCGCTGACGTTGCCGCGGTGGTTGCAGGCCTGTGCGCAGGGAAAGGCATCTCGCTCGAAAGCTCTGATTTTGCTCTGGCTGGCTGGCGGACCAAGCCACATTGACATGCTCGATCCCAAGCCCCACCGCCCGCCGGAGAATCGGGGGCCATTCGGCGTGACCCGTACGCGGCTTCCCGGTGTGGTGATTTGCGAGCATTTGCCGAAACTGGCCGCGCGCCTCGATCGCTTTTCCCTGCTGCGCTCTGTGGATTGCCGCGGCAGCAATCACGAGCCGAACACGGTGATGCAGACGGCCAATCGCCGGGCCGAGCCGCGCACCAATCCCGAAGCGGTTAAGTACCCAGCGATCGGTTCTCTGGTGGCGAAGTTTTACGGCTCGAATCATCCCGCCGCACCGGCCTATGCCGCCTTCATGCGTTCCCGCACCCACCTTGCCTTCGCGGGGTATCTGGGGCAGAAATACGATCCGTTTCTGGCCAACGAGGCCGCTCGCTTGCCGATCTACGATTTGGTCGGCAACGACACCGGCAAGGTGTCCCGTGGAGCATTGTTGGAATTACCCGTGGGAGTGGATGCTGCCCGGTTGCAGGATCGGCAGCGGCTGCTCCAGCAATTCGATCGCTTGCGGCGGGATTGGGAGTCCAGCCGGGCTGGGGAGGCCCTGGAGAGTTACACGCAGCAGGCGGTGACTTTGCTGACGAGCAGCCGGGTGCGGGCGGCCCTGGACCTGGAGCAGGAACCGCGGGTGATCCGGGATCGGTATGGTTCCCATCTGTGGTGCCAGCAGGCGTTACTAGCCCGCCGCTTGGTCGAAGCCGGTGTGGCCTTCATCACCTTGGACCTGAGTTATCACACCGCCAGCGGCACTTGGGACACCCACGGGGATAACATCCCGCCCTACGGCGGCATCCGCAAGGGATTGGGGCCGCTCCTGCCTCTGTTCGATCATCTGGTCACGACCCTGGTGGATGATCTGGAGCAGCGCGGCCTGCTGGAACAGACCCTGGTGGTGGCGATGGGGGAGTTTGGCCGTACGCCCCGCATCGGCACCCAGGGAAGCACCGATGGCCGAGATCACTGGCCCTACGTCATGACCGTTCTGCTGGCTGGCGGCGGACTGCGCCACGGCCAGGTCATCGGCAGCTCCACGCCGGATGGAGGTGCCATCCAAGAGCGGCCGGTGACTCCGGGCGATCTGGCCGCCACCATCTATCGCCACTTCGGCGTCCCTCTGGAGAGCACCTATACCGATCCCGCCGGCCGGCTCCTCCATTTGTTGCCCGATGGCGGCGAGCCGATCCGCGAGCTGTTCTGACCCGGCTGCTCATGGGCGGATGCCGTTGATCCAGCCTCTCATGGCCGATTCCCGCAGAGTCTGGCTCCTCACTTGCGGACGCCGAATTTGTAGATCGTTGTCTGTTTGTAGATTTCCCCCGGCTTGAGGATGGGGTTGGATTTGTCCCACCACTGCGGCTGGTGGATGGAGTCGGGGTATTTTTGCGGCTCCAGGCAAAAGCCGGCGTATTGCTGGTACACCGCCCCGCCTTTGCCCTTGAGGGTGCCATCGAGGAAATTGCCGGTGTAGAACTGCAAACCGGGTTCCGTGGTGTACACTTCCAGGGTGCGTCCGCTGCGGGGATCGACGATGCGGGCGGCGAATTCCGGACGCTCGGTCGGTCCTTTGTCCAGGACGAAGTTGAGGTCGTAACCCACGGGCTGCCCCCCGGCTTGGGCCAGGTCCTTGCCGATTGGCTTGGGCCGCGTGAAGTCGAAAGGCGTGCCGCTCACGGGGGTAATTTTGCCTGTGGGGATCAACGTGTCATCTGCCGGGGTGTAGTGGGCAGCGGCAAAGTGCGCCTCGTGCTCCAGAATCGTCCCCTGATCGTGACCAGCCAGATTGAAGTAACTGTGATGGGCGAGATTGCAGAGCGTCGGCGCATCGGTCGTGGCGCGATAGTCGATGATCAGCTCATTGGTGTCAGTCAGCGTGTAGCGGATGGTGACAGAGAGGCGGCCGGGATACCCTTCTTCGCCGTTGGGACTAGTGTAGCTGAACTGGATGCCGGGGCCGACATTGTGGACGAATGGTTCCGCCCGCCACAGCTTCTTGTCAAAGCCGTTATTGCCGCCGTGCAGGTGATGGGGACCGTTGTTGGTGGCTAATTTGTATTGCTTCCCTTCGAGAGTGAAGACGCCTTTGGCGATACGATTGGCACAGCGCCCGACGTTGGCTCCGAAGTACGGATGCCCGCGCAGATAGTCGTCCAGCTTGTCGAAGCCCAGCACGATGTCCGCGAAGCGCCCCTCTTTGTCCGGGGTGCGGATTTCGGTGATGATGCCGCCGTAGTCGGTGCAGCGCACCACCAGGTTGTTTGCGTTGATCAGGGTATAACGGGTCACGGGCAGGGCCGGCCCTTTGCCCGTTGCGGGGAGTTTCCCCCACGGCTCCTGCTCGTAAGCCGGACCGAGACGTTGGGTAGCACCGGCTCCGGCCCCCACCATCAGACAACCCACTCCCCAGGCCACACACACGGTGGCCATAAGCTGTCCGGCCCAGCACCGGCTCTGACCAAGGCCCATCATGCCCGATTCCTCCGCGGAAGTATGGAAGGGTCTATCCACCAGCCTTGACGGCGGGGACAATGCTATGCCTGGAACCGGCTCTTGGCGAGCACCCCCGGCTAATTCCCGCCAGATTTCCCAAATGGACCAGGCCGTACACATTTCCCCTATTGGAACGTATACGGACGTGCGAGCGTTGCTTTGAGGTACCAGATATCTAAGAAGGATGCCCAGGGGGTAGGAAGCAAATGTGTCGTGTTGGGAGGTGGTCCGCATTGACACCGATAGGGCCAATTTTTGAAAGCGAAACTTACTTGTGTTTTATCGAATGCGAAAAAAAGAGAGCTAGTCCCTGTGTTGATAGATCACAAGGAGAGCCAAATGTCTAACGAAGAGATGACTGCCTGTACTCCTCTCCCTGTGCGAGCAGATGATTTCAATGTTCAAGCTATTCTTCCATATGGCCTAGAAGTCCGACACATCCGCCAAGCGATGGAGGCATTCATTGACTTCTTAGGGTTTATCAACTGGGAATTGCATCGCAAGGGCATTCGCAGGCTTGAATTGTTAGTAATGCCTGCCACTTTCAGTAGCATCGTAAGCGAATTCATAGCTGGGACTCTACCGAAATACTGTAGTTCACTTGTCAAAAATCGCCATCACAACGGGTATCCCGACCTATTGCCAAGAGGGTACTATTCCGGAGATTCTGTGCTTCGGGGGCAAGAAGGGATCGAAGTCAAAGCATCAAGGTACAGGTCCGGCTGGCAGGGGCACAATCCCGAGGAGGGCTGGCTGATAGTGTTTGTATTCGATGCAAACAGTTCACGCGATGAAGTCCAAGATGTTGAGCTGAGGCCCTTCCGATTTGTCGAAGTGGTGGGAGCGAAGCTCAGAAAGTCGGACTGGAGATTTTCGGGCCGTTCTGGGACAAGCCGGCGGACGATTACCGCTAGCGTACAAAGGAGTGGATTTGACAAGATGCGGGCGAATTGGATTTATCGCGTTTCAGAATAGGCTGGGTTGGTCGGGGTGAGCTATCATTTCAGGGTCCCCAAGTGGTACCTCCAGTTGCTGCAAGCGAGGAATTGCATCCCGAGCCATTTTGTAGAAGTCGCGATTACGTTCGATGCCGATCGCAGTTAGACCGAGTGCTTCCGCCGCAGCTATAGTCGAGCCACTGCCGGCAAAAGGATCTAAGATGACCCCCTGGCCCAATGGCAAAGATGCATGACAGATTCTCCGCAAGAAGGACTGCGGTTTTAGGCTTGGGTGGGGGGCGATTTGCCGCTCGTGGCGAGGTGTCCGTTCACTGGCGATAACATCTTCAAAAGGTTTGCCTTGAGCGGTTCTCCGGAGACCGCCGGTTTGAAAACGTCGGAGGCATTCACCGACGGTCATCTTCGCGGGAAGCGGTTTGCGAAATAGCCCCCAGGGTTCATAGCACCCTTTCGGCATCGAGGAGACACCGGGAAACTCGGTTTCCGCATTTTTCGGGCGATCACCGCCTCTTAGGGTGCGCACCAGACGAATAATCTGTCCCCGAAACTCCAGACCACCTGCGACTAGCGCTTCATAAAGCAGAGGAGCAATAAAAGCATGGGTGGCGATGAATACGTGGGCACCCGGGCGCAAGACTGGCAGGAGCAATCGAGTCCATTCTGTGAAATAATGTCGTAAGTGTTGACGGGCATTTGTATCCAGGGCCGTAAACCTGGGGAGCGGAGCTCGCTCATGGCCATCAAACGTGGGAGGAATCCGCCACACACCCCCTTTGCCGTTCGCGCGTTTGGCGAGTTGCTCTGGTTCGTATTCTTTGATCCCATAAGGTGGGTCTGTCACAACGGCATGAATACTATCCCGTGGGGCGCGACGTAGCCACTCCAGGCAATCGGCGTAAACCAGAACCGACTGGCCAACCCGAACGTGCTCGAAACCTAAAGCCAGAGAATGAATTGTCTCCATTGTTGAAGGAATTCTATCCCTATACAAACATTGACGCAAGAGCGGATAGTTTACCGCTATAATGTACTTTGCATGGGAAAGTTGGGCTGTACTAGCGAGTCGGAAACAGTTGTAGTTTAGCCACTTCTGTCCCATATGTTTGCTCTGGAGGTTGTAAGAGAGGTTACAGGGAAGAACCAAGGCGAGGGGCTTGGAAAGTGAGAGAGTGTCAACAATGCCCCCTAGAGACAGGCGGAGGCGGTGCTGGTCCAGGGAGTGGGAGTAAGGCGGTGCTGGTCCAGGTAGGTGTGGGTGAAGTCGATGAAATGGCAGGTAAACTCAAGAACAGCTTAGGAAGCCAGGGAGTTGGCCAGGGCTTTCATCTTCTCCAAGCCGGTTTGGGCCACCGCTAGCGGGTCCTGTTTCCAGTACGAGCGGTTGAACAGCTCCAGGGAAAGGTAGCCGGTGTAGCCGAGGGTCTTGAGGGTTTGCAGGACCTGCCGAAGGGGAGCGGTGCCATCGCCGGGATAGACACGGTCGGCATCAGTAATCTTGTCCCGCGGGATGTTGGGATAGTCGTTGAGGTGGAAGATGCCAATGGCGGTGGGGGCGAGCAGTTTCAGGCCGGCGAAGTCAGAGCCGCCCTTGTAGAGGTGGTAAATGTCGGGAAGGATGGCGGCATGGGGTTGCATGGCTTCCGCGGCGATGAACAGGGCTTCACCGAGCCGCCGGAGCGTACGGGAAAACCCCCAAATTTCCACAAGGGGAATGACGCCGAAGCGGCGGCCCTGTTCGACCAGGGCGTGGTAGCGCTCGGCAGCGGCGAGCAGATCAGTGACAGGATCGGAGCGGCGGGGATCATCGCGGGGACTGCCGCCGCCGGTCGCACCGACGGGAGGCGCAGCCACATGGGGGCAACCCAGTTGGGCGGCCCAATCCATGTAGCGCCGGGCTAGCTCCAGGCCTTTTTTGCGCCGGCTTTCATCGGCCACAATCCACTCGGCAAAGCCGATCAGATCGGGCACTTTCAAGCCTGCATCGTCGAGCCGCTGGCGCAATTCCCGCAGGGTTCCCCCGCCTTGCAGATAAGCCTCCACCTCGTGGGTCCACGGTTCGAGAGCGTCGTAGCCGGCCTGCTGGGCAATGCGGATCAAATCCGGCAGAGGGCGCGAACGCCCTTGCGCATCCCGGACCGTGCTGGTGTTAAGGCAGAAGCGGAAGGCCGGTGCTGGGCGCGAAGACGGCGCCGCTGGTGCCGGAGGCGAGGCCGCGGGAGGCGAGGATGGAGAAGCTGCCGCCGGAACTGCCGCACTGCCCCAAGCGGCGGCTCCGACCGTGGCGGTCAACCATTGCCGTCGATCCCAGCGAACCTCGGTCATGGCGTTTTCTCCTCGGATTGTGTGCACCTTACCCCACCCGCCACCCTCCGTTTTACAAACTCACTCTGGAATGGATTAGGGTGAAAACCTTACCGGCGAGTCAGGTCTGAGCGAACAATTACGGCCACCCGCACAACAACGGGCCGGAAACAGCAGGGTTGCGCTTCAGAATGAAAAAAATCTGGGAACTTCGGAAAATCCCGACGATCCAAGGCAAAAGTATAAGCTATGGTTACGAGCAGGAAGTCTGGCCGCTGCGGCAGTGCGGATCGACTTTGCCCTCCGTGCTTGAAGCTCAAGTATGGACCCAACAGTCGGCGAGTCTACCCTCTGAAGTGCGAGCACCAGGATAGCTGCTAGTAGGAGGCGTGGAGGTTACCCCTGTGCCCACCAGTACCCGTTTACCCAGTCCTCTCAACGCTCCTTTCGTACAGGCGATTTTGCGTAGCGGTTTGCTGCGGCCCGATGACTTGCTGCCGGTCCTGGCCGAGCTGAATGTGGACCCCGCGAAGCTGCCGCCGTTGCAACTGGCCACGCATCTGGTCCGCAAAAAGTTGCTGACAAAGTTCCAGGCGATGCAGCTCCTCAATGGCCGGACGCGGGGGTTTATCCTGGGGCAGTACAAGATTCTCGATGGTATTCGCCAGGACCGGGTCGGAATGGTCTTTCTCGCAGAGGACACGCAGCAGCAGCGGCGTGTCGCCGTGAAGGTGTTGCCCACGGATCGGGTCTCTGACCCGACCATCTTGCGGGAGTTCCTCAAGGAGGTGCGAGCGGCGGCGCAGGTCAGCCATCCGAACATAGCGCGGGTGCTAGATATCGGCCACTGGCAAGGGACGCACTTTGTGGTCACCGAGCATGTTCCGGGTGTGACTTTGGACCGCCTGGTGACGGAGAAAGGACCGCTGCCTCCCCATACGGCAGCGCAGATTGTGGCCCAGGCGGCGGTGGGACTGTACGCCGCTCATCAATTGGGCTTGGTCCACCGCGACATCAAGCCAGCCAACATTGCTCTGCTCCCGGATAATCGGGTCAAGTTGCTGGATTTGGGATTGACCCACATGCTGGAGAATCCCTGGGCGCGAGTGACGCGGCGGATCAACACCCGCGAGTATGCCGAGGAAATCGCTCACATAGCGCCGGAGCAGGCCTGGGGTTGCGAGATCGACGCCCGCAGCGATGTTTACAGTTTGGGTTCCACCTTCTACTATTTACTCACCGGTGAGGTTCCGTTTCCAGGTCTGGCACCGGAGATGATGGCGGAGCGGCAGATTCGCGGTGTGCCCTCTCCCCGGCAGAAACGTGCGGAAGTGCCCCTGGAAATCGATACAATCGTGCAGAAGATGGGGGCCAAAGACCCCCACGCACGCTATGCCTCGGCCCGCGAGGTGCTCATCGCCATGCAAGCCTGGCTGCCGCTCGCCCAGTGGCTGTCCCTTGGCATTGCCCCGCCGCCGCCGGTAGAGGCCCACGTCTCCGCCCCGCCTCCCCGAAAGAAACGGGGCTTCTTCGCCTGGCTTTTCGGGCGTTGATGGCCTTCCGCTGTTTCAGGGGGTGTGCATAAGGTCCTGCTATTTCAGATGGGGTGTCGCATCCCTCTTGCCACCTTGACCGCTAATCGGCATCTTCCTCCATCCCTCCACCTAACCTGGCACTCAGAAGCGGACTTCCATACCGAAGCTGAGACCCTGGAGCCAGTAATCGCTGGTGCGGAAGCCGCTATAGATTGGCGGCTGCTCTCCCGGCAGCAGGGTCACGGGGGGACGGAAGATGGGGTTGATCCGCGGGTCGATCTGTTCCCCCGCTCGCACGACGTTGCTCAAGTACATCCAGTTGTAGGCGACGTAGAGGCGGGCGCTTTCCGTCAGTTGCACGCCGCCGCGCACGTTGACTTCTGGCAGCACGGCAAAAGTGGTTTGCTGGTAGCGGCCAATGTTGGACGGCAGGGCGAAGCGGCCGATCGCCGTGGCTGTAGGCAGGCCGCCGAGGGGCGTCAGCACTGTTCGCCCGGAAATCTCCACCACCTGTCGGACTCCGCCGAGAGCCACCGAAGCCCGTCCTGCCAGGAACCAAACCCCCAAGCGGCGCTCGCCAGCAATTCCCAACACCCCGCCGTGGAAGTGATTGAAGGTGCGGAAACGGTCCAGGGCTTGCAAGTGATCGCCGGGATTGAGCGGTGCCGCCGCCGCGCTCAGCGCTGTCGTGTCCTCCTTGATGCTGACTTCATCGAATAAACCGAAATAGCGGTAGCCCGCCAGGAGGTCGAGTTTGCCGCCGAGATCATTCCAGAGATTGAACAGCGCATTGGTGCCGCCGCCGATGACGAAACTTTCCACCTGCACGTCGATGGCGCCGCGCTGGACGCCGGGATAGGCCACGAGGATGGCGTCATCCATCCCGGTGACGGCATTGATGAAGGGGCGGGCCAGAATCTGATTGCCGTTGGCATCGGAGGCTGCTGTCAGGCCCTTTTTGCTGTTGCGCAGGAAGAAGAAGTCGCCCTCCAGACCGACGATCCGATTGAGATCGAGCCAGGTTCCCCCGCTGAGGCGGAAGCCAGGGCGGAACTCATTGTTGACGCGGTCGAGGGGGAAGAGAATGCGGGTGTCAGGCGTGAACAATTTGCCGGCCAGATTCTGGGGAGTGATCGGATCGCCGGTGGTCATCATGGGGGGAAGGTGTTGGCCGGAGCCGGCCCACATGAGGATTTCCAGGTTCGTCCACAGGACGCCGCCGGGGTCCGGACTGGGAGCAAGGGCGGGGAAGGCGGCCTCCGGCTCTGGACCCAACTCCGGGGCGGCGGATTGCAGGCGAATGCCCCGCGGGAACGGCACGGGCGATGGAACAGCCGAAAAAGGAACGGGCGAAACCGGAGGAGGAAGGGAAGACAGTGCTTCGGGTGGGGCCGGGCGGGCAGGAGTGGCTTCCTCTGGTCCAAAGGTGGAAAACCCTGACGGCATGGCGGCTACTGGCTTTGGCCGATCCAGGGGTCCGACGGGAAGCGAGGAGAGCCGGGCCAAACGGGGCGTGCGTTCCCGCGAGCGATAGCCAAGCTGAGAGTCGCTCGTGGAATAGGGCCACAGCCCAGGGTTGGCTGCCATCTCCGGTCGCCGCCAGAGAGACGAGCCAGTAGCGGGGATCCCTTCCGCCGAGGACGGCCAAGTGTCGCGCGGGGCTGGTGCCGCATAGAGTCGGATGCCTTCCCGCTCAGGCATTTGTCCCCAGGCGGCGGAGGTCCCCAGACCCAACAGACCCGCCACGGCCTGACCCCAGATGCCCCACCGTTTCAGCCACAGCATCCGCCCTTGGCCTCCTGCGCGGCTTGGAAACGATTGCCCCCTCAGCTTCTGCCTAATGCGTGCCAGCACGCTATGCCCTCCCTGCTTGCCGGAACCGTCTATCCGTCATTGTCCCTGGAGGCCAGCCGATCGCTGTTTCGGTGGCCGAGCATCTATACGGTCCTATCGGCGTAGCCGTTGTGTTCGCGCCATCCGGACCGAGAGGATAGAGGAGTCCTCGGAGTTCTGCTCTGCGGCATGTTCGGTACAAAGTCGCCTGATTTCCTAGTTTGACAGCGGCCTAAGGATTAAGCGGCCTAATGATCAATGTGCTGAAGTGAGTGGATTTCCTCCGGGTGGGTCGGACTGTTCCAGGTCTGAACCCACCGCATCGGCGTTATTCCGCGGAGAGCACCCAGGTTGTTCGGGGGTTGTAAACCATCGGTGCGTTGGGCAGGTCGGGCAGTGGCACGACCGGTTGGCCAAGGTGATACCAACAGGAACCTCCTAAATGAACTCCCTCAGGGGTGCGGTCGTAACCGATTCGGCCCTGTTTGGTTCGCGCGGCGGATCTAGGCTTCCTCCGGATTGAGAGGGTGGGAAGGGAGGGGAGATTTGGCCGGGTGGGGAGGCCGGAGATAGAATCCCCATGCCGAGGCACGAGGGCGACTTGGGGGGAAGAAAGGCTTCGCAGGGGTAGAAAAGCTCCGGCGCAAGCTGGGGAGGGACAGGCTGCCAAGGAACGGCACGTAGCAGGACCAGCACCGTGACTTTGCGCGAGTTGCAAGAGATAATTCAGGCCACCTTCGGGAGCAAAGATGCCCGCCGAGGGGTGGAAGGGACATTTATGTGGTTCATGGAAGAAGTCGGGGAGCTGGCGGCGGCTTTGCGAGCGGGAGAGGACCGAGAACATCTGCGCCACGAATTTGCCGATGTGCTGGCCTGGCTGGCGACCCTGGCCAACATCGCTGGCGTAGATTTAGATGAGGCCGTCGAGCAACTCTATGGCTCAGGTTGTCCCAAGTGCCGGTGTTGCCCCTGTGCCTGTGTGGCGGCCAAACCCTAACGCGGATTTCGGAGCAGGATGGGCATGGCGGAAGATCGCCGGGGCGGGGGAAGGTGGGTGCTGCTCAGTCTAGCCCTGCTGGGTTGGCTCAGCGGCGGTATGGGAACAGGTGTGACCGCTGCGGCCCAGGAATGGCCGATCCGCATCACCGCTGCCCGGCTCGGCTTTCCCACCGAGGAGGAAACTCCGCTCGCTCGCTTTGGACAGTGGACCCCGCTGGATGTGACTTTCCAGCTTCAGGCCGCTGTGCCCGAAACGGTAGAACTGGTCCTTTCCGCGCCGGATAGCGACGGGATTACTACGATCCAGAGGGTGCCGCTCCCGCTGGAAAAGGCTGAAGCGGGGCGTGCCCTCAGTACTCTGGCCTTGGGAGCTTGGGCGTATGTTCGCCCGATCGGCGGTACGGATATCCTGATCGAGGTGCGCGGTGCGGAAAGCGGCCAACTCCTCTCCGAACCGTTCCGCCTGCGTTTGGGCCGCTTGCGAGATACGCTGGCCTACAGCGTGCTGTTCCTGGGTTTGAAGCCGCCGCACTTTGAGCTGCCCAAGCCTGCTGGGGGGGATGCTGCCAGTGCGGGGGGGTTGCGCGGGGGCCGCGTGCTCACAGCTACTCTGACCGCGGTAGAGCAATTGCCCGGCCACTGGTTCGGCTATGAGACGGTAGACCTGGCCGTCCTGTTTCTCGGCGAGGAATCGCGGGAGTTTGTGGAGCAACTGTGGTCCGCCGGGGCAGCGCCGCTTGTGCGGCAACGGCGCGAGGCCTTGCTGGAGTGGGTGCGGCGGGGAGGCCGGCTGGTGGTGGCGGGCGGCTCGCTGGCCGATACCGTGGCTCGGCTGCCGGACCTTCAGGAAGTCCTGCCGGTGGCGATTCGGGGCCAGCGCCCAGCGGATGTGCTGCTGCTGCACTGGAACGCGCCGCTGTCGAGTCAATTCGGCGTGTTTCACGGCGCGCTGGGAAGTAAGCAGGGCCGCTTCCCCGTGGCGGACTGCGTCCGCAAGCCGCACCCAGCGGTCCGGGTCCTCATCCCGCCGCCGGAACGCCAGCATGATCCGAGCCTGATGCTGGTGGCAGTCCAATGGCCCTTCGGCTTGGGGCGCATTACCTGCATCGCCTTCGACCTGCATGGCCCGCCATTCACCGAGTTCCCGCTACGCAGCGAGTTCTGGGATTGGGTGCTGCGGGAAGGGGGGGCAGCGCGGGCCTCCGTCGGCAGTGAAGGAAAACCCAAGCCGCTCGACGCCGACGTGAGCGAAGAAGAAGATGAGCTAGCCGCCGCCCTACGCGCCCATGCGGACACCTTCGAGGGCATCCCGGTTATTTCCTTTGGCTGGGTGGCAGTGCTACTGGTTCTGTACCTGCTGGTGATTGGTCCGTTGGAGTATCTGCTGCTCAAGCGGCTGATCGGGCGGCAGGAGTGGACGTGGGTGACTTTTCCCATCATTGTCTTGACTGTGACGGTGCTGGCATTCCTGTCCGCTTCTCGTTGGAAAGGCCAAGAGTTGCGGATCAACAAGCTGGATGTGGTGGACGTGGAGGTGGCGGCAGGACGGGTGTACGGGACCACGTGGCTGGGCCTATTCAGCCCCCGGATTGAGCATTACACGCTGAGTGTGACGGGGCAGCCGGATTGGGTCGGCACAACGAGCGATACGGTCATCGGCTGGTGGGGTGCTCCCCGCGGTCCGCGCGCCGGTTTGCTCCGCCGCCAGTACCAGTGGTCGCCGTGGCGCGATCAGCCCCTGGGGGTGCTTCAGGAAGTGCCGATTCAGGTCTGGTCCACGAAGGCATTTGTGGTCAACTGGAGCGGGCGTTGGCCGGCGCAGGAGCCGCGCGTGCGCTGTTCCTTGGAGCACCCCCCTGCCGACGGACGGGCTGTGATCGGAAGCTTCACCCTGGACCTTCCCGTGCCGGTGCTAGCGGACTGCGTGCTCTTCTACGCAGGGCAGGCTTACCCTGTGCCCGGCGGTGTGGTTCTGCGTGGACAGAAGGTCCAAGTGGTGCTCGACGGCGGAACGCGAGCGGATCAATGGTTGCAGCGGGAAAGCCGCTTGGAAGAGCTGCTCTGGCGTGCTCCGGTTTACCGGGAGCGCCTTGGTCCGGTTCGGGGAGCTGCCGGGGGAGCTGTGCCGGCTCCAGTTTCGACTTCCGCAATGACTGAGGAACGCTCGGCCTCGACCGCGATACCTCTGCTCGGCTTGCTCTTCCACGAGGGGTCCTTGAGCTTTGCTGAGGGTGTGTTCCCCCGCAATGCTTCCCTGCGGCGGCTGGACCAGTCGTGGCGGCTGCATCCAGAACATACCAGCGAGATTATTCTGGTCGGCCGGACCGTCCTCCCTGTGGGTGATGCCGAAAGCCAGTTGTGCGGGCCGTCCTCCCCTTCCCTCCTGTGGTGGCGCCAGCCCCCGGACGGAATGGCGACGCGCACCCCTTTGACCGGCCGGGGCCGGCAGGAAACTTGGGTCCGCCTCTACTTGCCCATTGCTTCTTCCTCGACCGTTGCAGGACAGCCATAGCCATGATCGAATGCCGGGACCTGACCAAAAAATACAACGATTTGTTCGCCGTGGACCGCCTGACGCTCCGCCTGGAGCAAGGGGATGTGTATGGCTTCATCGGCCCCAACGGTTCCGGCAAAACCACGACCATGCGGATGTTGGCCACCTTGCTCAATCCCAGTTGGGGAGAAGCCACGGTCTGCGGCTACTCTATCTACACGGGAGCCAAACAGATTCGCCGCCTCATCGGTTACATGCCCGATTTCTTCGGCGTCTATGACGACATGAAGGTGACGGAGTACCTGGAGTTCTTCGCCGCCGCCTATCGTATCGATGGTCCGGCCCGCCGCCGCCGTGTCGAACAGGTCCTCGATTACGTCGATCTGGGCTACAAACGCGATGCCCTAGTGACCAGCCTCTCCCGTGGCATGACCCAGCGCCTGGGACTGGCCCGAACCTTGCTCCACGATCCGCAAGTGCTCCTGCTCGACGAACCGGCCAGCGGTCTGGACCCCCGCGCCCGCATCGAAATGCGGGAACTGATCAAACGCTTGCGCCGGGAAAACAAGACCATCATGGTTTCCAGCCACATCCTGCCCGAACTGGCCGACATCTGCAACAAGATCGGCATCATCGAGCGGGGCAAGCTGATCTGGAATGGGACCGTCGAAGCTGCCATTCAGGCGGTGCGGGGCAAATCTGTCTTCACCGTGGCCGTGTTGCATGACCGCAATGCCGAAGCTGCCGAACGCCTCCGTTTGTTCCCCGAAGTCGAAAGCGTCACGCCCGATCCCAAAACCCACGCCCTCGATGTCCGCCTTAGAGACGGATACGAGGACGGCAGCTTCATTCCGGAACGCCTGCTGCAAGCCGGCTTCCGCCTCCGCCTCTTCAAGGAAAAAGAAGTCAACATCGAAGACGTCTTTATGCGCATCACCAAGGGCATCACAAGCTAATCTGGTTCCCCCGCGCCGGCGGTGCCAGCCCCGGCCTCCCGCTCGTTCTCCAGGATACCTCTGGATTGCACTGTTTCCCTCACTCCCCCCTCATGATCGTGCCGGGCTTTTCCCTTTGATCCCTCCGCATTTTTCGGCTGGCGGCGAAAGCAGGCAGGACGGTCTTTTCTGAATCATTTCCGATTGTGTGCTAGGTTTTTGAATGAAGTGAAAAACGAGAGACACGGGGGCCATTCCAGTTACGGGGGCCATTCCAGCCTGGGAGCAGTCCCTGGAGGTGTGTGGTGCCTGTGCAGTTGCTGGAGCTGTTCGGGGCTTGCCCCATGTCGGCGAGGTACCGGGGCATTTCCAAGAGGAGCCTCGTTAAGCCGGACCGGCTCCACGGAGGAATGGCTCCGATTGGGGGATGGCCGCTCGATGGCGGCTTCGGTGTCCCATCCGCGGGCAGCGATTTGGGCGGAGGTGGCAGGGGTGTGGGGGACGATGGACTTGGATGCATTCGTGCAGTGGTGGCAAGATAATGCCCTGGCTATGGGGGTAGGACTGGGGGTTGCCCTGCTGATCTTGGGGTTCTACGCTTGGCGGCGGCGGCCCTCGGCCACAGAACGTTTAGCGAGTGCCGCAGAAGCTGCGGCAGCCAGCCAGAAGATGGATGCTGCCACCGAGGAAGCCGCCCTGGAATGGGCGCCCCGGCAATTGGCCCTGGCTGAACGGCGCGCCTCTATCCGCAGGGGCGGGGCCGTGGTGCGTGTAACAGTTGCCTCGCCCTTGTTCCATCGCGGGGTGACGGATGGCTTCGTCTTGGATCGTTCCACCGGCGGTTTATGTATTGCTCTGGCCACAGAGGTGCCGCGGGGAGTGGTGCTCAAAGTCCGAGCCGCTCATGCCCCGGATACCGTCGGTTATATCAACGTCATCGTTCGCAACTGCCGCCGCCAGGAGGAATACTACGAAGTCGGTTGTGAGTTCGAGCAAACCCCGCCCTGGAATGTTTTACTTCTCTTCGGCTGATGGAGCGATGCATAGTTTTGGCTGATTGGGGGCTGCATCCGGCGTAGCCCCTGGAGCGCCGGAACCCGTTCCCCCTCCATTTGGGCAATGGGCAGATCAGGTAGAGGGGTGGATGAGCGAGCGCTCCGACGATCCGCTGGTCGTGACGCTATTGGTTCGGTTGAGGATTAGAGCCGGGGGGCGAGATCGGCAGGCAGCAGCCCTTTGCGTTTTTCCTCCTCGAATTCGGCGACGAATTGTTCCAGTTCGCGAGCACTGCGTTCCCGCCCCAGCGATCCCATCCGGTCGATGAAGAGGATGCCGTGGAGGTGGTCGATTTCATGCTGCCAGACGCGGGCGGGCAGATCGTGGCAGAGCATCTCGTAAGGTTCGCCTTGCAGATTGTAGGCTTGCACTTTGACCGTCTTGGCCCGGCGGACGTTCTGGTACAACCCCGGAAAGCTCAGGCACCCTTCACGCCCCACCACCGACCCTTTGCTTTCCAGAATGACCGGATTGATGGCGACGAACTCGTTCTCCTTGTCTTCGGGGTCCGCGGAGAAGTTGAGGACGATGAGTTGCCAGGGGAGAGCGACCTGGGGAGCGGCCAAACCGAGGCCTTCATGCTCATACATCAGTTCGAGCATGCGGGCGGCTACCTGGCGTACCTCGGCCGTGATGGCGGTGACCGGTTGGGCTTTCTGACGCAAGGCCGGATGCGGATATTTGACAATCTTCAGTGATGACGTCATCACGGTTTGTCCTGAAGGCATAAGGCAGGGGCGTAGCATTTCCTCTCTCAGCATTATAGAAGCGCAAGCTGGAGAGCCTCTGGGGCTTGGCGGCGTCATGAGTCCGCTGGTAGGACGGCTTGCGTTGACAGGACTGGTGAGGCGACTCGCTTGGGTGCCTCGATCAGCGGGGAGGCGGATGCATCTCGTCGTTCGGAAATCCCTGGCGGCGGCTATTCGCCGAGCAGTTCCCGGAGCACTTCCGGCGGGGCCGGTTCATAGCTGTAAGGTTCGATGGTCACCGCCGCGCGTCCCTGACTGAGGCTGCGCACTTCGTTGGCGTAGGTGAAGAGCCGGGCCAAGGGCACGCGTGCTACGACTTCGGCACGGTCGCCGGTGGGGCTGAGTTCCTGCTGGTCGATTTCGCCGCGCCGGGCCGCCAGATCGCCCAGGATGTTCCCCAGGAACTGCTGGGGCGTGGTGACGGTGACTTTCATGATCGGTTCGAGCAGGAGGACGTTATCCTGGGTGGCCAATTGGTAGGCGCGAATGGCCGCGGCGACAAAGGCGTCCTCGGAGGAGAGTTGGGGATCGAAGCGGGCCTCCAGGATGCGGGCCTGGGTATGCATGAGGGGATAGCCCAGCTCGCCGGTGGTCAGGGCCTCGCTCAGGGCGCGTTGGGCTGCCGCGAGGAAAGCCGGGGGGATCGGTTGGGTTTCGGTATCCACGGCACAGGTTACTTCCACGGGCTTGTCGCTTTTGTGATTGGTGAAGGCGACGGTCAACTCGGCGAAAGCAGGCTTGTCCCCCAGGCGGTCGATGCGGGCGGTGACAGTGCGCGCTTCCCGCAGCATCTCCCGGTAGCTGACCCGCGGCTTGCCCACCCGCACCTTGAGGCGGAAGTCCCGCTCCAACCGGTGCTTCTTGACTTCCAGATGGAGGGTGCCCATGCCGCTCATGAGCGTCTGCCCCGTCTCCTTATCCGTGCGGACTTTGAACGTCGGGTCCTCCAGTTGCAGCACTTCCAGGGCGAAGGCCAGCTTGTCCTTGTCGGCGCTGCTTTCCGGTTCGATGGACTGGCTGACGACGGCCTCGGCGAAGGTGATCGGTTCCAGCAGGATCGGATGGGCGGTCTCGCACAAGGTATCGCCGGTGACGCTGCCTTTGAGGCCGATGACACAGACGATGTCGCCGGCCGGTCCCCGGTCGATTTCCTCCAGGCCGCGGGCGGGGTCGGCATGCACGTGGTAGAGCTTGGGGATATTTTCCTTGATGTCCTTGCCGGGGTTGTAAGCCCGCATGCCCGGTTTCATCATGCCGGAATAAACGCGAATGAAGAAGCGATTGCCGCTGGGGTGCCAGGCCGCTTTGAAGACCAGGCCGCAGAAGGGTTCCTTGACATCCGGTTTGCGGCGAATCTCCTTGTGGGTTTTCGGGTCCCAGCCGGTCACTGGGGGGCGGTCCAGGGGGCTGGGCAGATAGTAAACGACGGCATCGAGGAGCGGCTGAATGCCGATGTGCTCGCGCCCCGAACCGCAGAGCACCGGATAGATGCGGCGGGCCAGGCAGAGTTCCCGTAGCAGCCGCCGGGTCAATTCCGGGGGCGGATCCTGCCCTTCCAGCAATGTGGAGGTGATGAGGTCCTTGTCATCATAACGGGTGAGGGTGTCGAAAAGGAACTCGCGCCACTGCTGCACCTCCTCGGCGCATTCCGGTGGAATGGGGGCCGTATGGATCGTCTTGCCCAAGTCGGCAGGATCGAAAAAGAGGGCTTGTTGATGGATCAGGTCGATGACTCCGCGGAAGGGCTGGCGGCTGTCGGCGCTACTGCCCGAACCGATGGGAATGGCGACCGGGACGGCCTGTCCGTGCTCCTGGGGGTGGGGAGTCAAACGCGTGCGGATGCTTTCCAAGCAGCAGCGGAAGTCCGCCCCCACGACGTCCATCTTGTTGATAAAGACCAGCCGGGGAACCTGATACTTGTCCGCCTGCTTCCAGACCGTTTCCGATTGGGCTTCCACCCCTTTCTGCGCATCGAAAACCACGATCGCTCCGTCCAGCACGCGCAGAGACCGTTCCACCTCGGCGGTGAAATCGACATGGCCCGGCGTGTCGATCAGGTTGATCGTGTGGCCTGCCCAGTGAAACGGGACGCAGGCGGAGTAGATGGTGATGCCCCGCTGTTGCTCTTCCGGATCGTAATCGGTTTCGGTCGTCCCTTCGTCCACTCCGCCGAGTTTATGCTTGGCCCCGGAATAATAGAGCAGATGCTCCGTGGTGGTCGTCTTGCCCGCGTCGATATGGGCGACGACACCGATGTTGCGTAGGCGGGCGAGGTCCACATTCTCGGCATGCGCCATGGCGGCTGAATCCCCTCAATTCCCTCACAGGCTCATGTCATCATCGTATAAGACGAGCGGAGAAAGGGAAAATCGCCCTGCGCCTGAGGTTTTTCCGCGCCACAACTCCACGGAAGGCGGTTCCACGGAAGCAGGTACGGGATACCAACAGGAGAAAATCCCAGCGCAGTTAGAGGAGCGGCGGTTGGGATCGACTGGGATCGGGCTGTGCCGTTGGGGTAGGATATCTGCCTGCTACAGCCCCGCAAGGAAGGGCTAGACGCCTCAGGAAAAGTGCGGGGGAGGCCGGTTCACCAAGCGAAGTGGCTGAAGGCCTTGTTGGCTTCGGCCATTTTGATGGTCTGTTCGCGTTTGGCCATCGCGTCCCCCTGACGCTGGTAGGCTGCTAGCAGTTCATCGGCGAGCTTCAGGTAGGTCGGCCGGCCGGTTTTCGCCCGGACCGCCTGGATGATCCAGCGGATAGCCAGGCTTTCGGCCCGCTTCGGCTTGACCTGCATCGGTACTTGGTAGTTAGCGCCGCCGACACGCCGGGAGCGGACTTCCAGCGTCGGTTTGACGTTCTCCACGGCCTGCGTGAAGATCTGGAGCGGGTCCGCATCCGGCATCCGCTTGCGGATCTGATCCAAAGCCTGATAGAAGACGCGGGTGGCCACCGATTTCTTGCCATCCCACATCAGGCAGTTGATGAACTTGCTGACGAGCAGCGAGTTGTAGCGCACATCGGGAACAAGCTTTTCGTAGCTGGCAGTCCGTTTTTTGGCACCCATAGGCGTATTCGGGGGTTAGAACACCGGGAAAAACTATCTCCGCCGCCTGTCCAGGAAAGCGAGGCTTCGGCCCTCGCATTACTTCTGGTTCTTCTTGGCTCCATACTTGGAGCGGGCCTGCTTGCGATCCTGGACGCCTTGGCAGTCGAGGACGCCGCGGATGATGTGGTAGCGGACGCCCGGCAAGTCACGAACGCGGCCGCCCCGGACCAGCACGATCGAGTGCTCCTGGAGATTGTGGCCTTCGCCGGGGATGTAAGCGGTGATTTCCACACCGGTAGACAAGCGCACACGGGCCACCTTCCGCAGCGCCGAGTTCGGCTTCTTCGGCGTCATCGTCTTGACCACCGTACACACCCCCCGCTTCTGGGGGCAGCCTTCCATCGCAGGATGGCGAGGCTTTTTGTGTTGCGGGACCCGTGGCTTACGGATCAGTTGATTGATCGTTGGCATGAGCCGGACATCCTTATGTTGCCTACGTCTGCTCTGATCGTATTCCCAGGCCGCCTGCCAGGGCAAAGCGCTGGTTTCTCATCTCCGGGGAAGCTGGCTTCTCGTCCCCAGGAGTATCCAAGCCGGAAGTCGATTTTCCGGTTGCGGGACGGAAAACATCCGCAGCCTTCACACCGTGGGACAGAGTATCGTATGCACCGGGAGGTGGGGCGGACAGAGGGGGAGACGAAAAAAGGCCTCCCCCCAGGCTACCGGTTTCCGAGCCGGGCCATAGGAGCGGCGGAGAGGGGGGAACAGCAAGCGGGGAAGCCAGCGGAGTAGCATCCGGGTGCAGCACGGCGGGGAGGGCGGGAACCCACTTGGGCTGGTTCAGGCTCCGGTGACGGTGTGCGGGGTATCGATGTCATCGCTGGGGCCGCTGGCGGCGGGCGCCGTCAAGCTCGCGGGTGTTTCCAGCAATTCCGGAGCATTGATGCGCACTTCGGCTTCGACATGGGCCTTGAAGCCTGTACCCGCCGGGATCAGGTGGCCCAGAATGACGTTTTCCTTCAGGCCGACGAGGTGATCGACCTTGCTGGCCAAGGCCGCTTCGGTGAGCACCTTGGTCGTTTCCTGGAAGCTGGCAGCGGAGATGAAGCTGTCCGATTGGACGGCGGCCTTGCTAATCCCCAGCAGTTGCACGGTGGATTGGGCCGGGGTGGGCGTCGTGCAAGTGGGCAGCTTCTTCTTGCCGCCGGCCTTGCGGAGGTTGTCCCGTTCTTCCTCGAAGGCGTCCTTGCGCACCACCTGGTCCCGCTTGAAGGAGCTGTCGCCGGGATCGACGATCTTGACGCACTCTTCGAGTAGGCGGCGGTTGACTTCCTTGAAGGCGAAGCGGTCCATGACCGATTCCGGCAGCAGGCCGGAGTCGCCGGGATCGGTGACTTTCACCTTGCGGAGCATCTGGGCGATGATGATTTCGATATGTTTGTCGTCAATATCGACCCGCTGGGAGCGGTATACCGCCTGGATTTCCCGCAGGATGTAATCTTGGACGGCTTCCGGGCCGCTGATGCGTAGGATGTCGTGGGGCGTGAGCGGTCCCAGATCGAGCGGTTCTCCCGCTTTGACGAATCCGCCATCGGGAACGCGGCGGTTGGCGCTGGCCCGGATGTAGTGGATGCGGGCTTCGCCGATTTGTTTGCCGGTGGCAGGGTCCACGGGGATGACTTCCACGATGCGCTTGCCCCGCTTGCGTTCGCCATAGCGGACTTTGCCGGAGATTTCGGCCAGGACGGCGGAGTTGCGCGGCCGGCGGGCTTCAAAGAGTTCCGTGACGCGGGGCAGACCGCTGGTGATGTCCTGGGTTTTCTCGACTTCCTTGGGGATTTTGGCCAGGATGGTGCCTGGAGCGACCCGGCTGCCCTCGGTCACCTGGAGGATGGAGCGCTCCGAGAGCGGATAGCCCCGCAGCGTTTGCCCGCGTTCATCGACAATGTCGATGGTGGGGTGCAGCTCTCCTTTGTACTCCATGATGGTGTAGCTATCCAGGCCGGTGGAGGGGTTGCGCTCTTTGCGCATGGTCACGCCTTCCTTGATGTCGCGGAAGCGGACCAAGCCGCCGACTTCGGCAAGGATGAGCTGGGCGTGCGGGTCCCACTTGCAGAGGATGGTACCGGGGAGCACTTCTTCCCCTTCCTGCACGAGGATTTCCGCACCGTTGGGTACGGTGTAGCGTTCGGTGACCGGTCCATCCTTGTGCTCGCGGTGCAGGACGATCTCGCCGTTATGGGATTCCAAGGCGATCCGTTGGCCCTGTTCGTTGACGACGACCTTGAAGCGCTCCAGAGTGACGATGCCGCCCTTTTTGGCTTTGTGCTCGCTTTCGCTGGCAATGCGTGTGGTGGCGACGCCGCCGATGTGGAACGTGCGCATGGTCAACTGGGTGCCCGGCTCGCCGATGGATTGAGCGGCGATGATGCCGACGGCCATTCCTTCCTCGACCAGGGTACCCGTGGCCAGGTCCATGCCGTAGCAGAGGCGGCAGACGCCCAGGGGAGCCTCGCAGGTCATCGGACTGCGGACCAGGACGCGGTCGAAGCCGGCCCGTTCGATCTCCTTGGCGATCTTCGGTGTGATCAGTTCGTTCTCCCGGACGAGTACCTCCTTGGTGGTGGGGTGGCGGATGGTTTCGGCGGCGACGCGCCCGCGGATCACTTCCGACAACGGGCGATCGATTTCATCCCCCTTGTAGGTGACAGTCTTGCTGATGCCCTTGGTGGTGCCGCAGTCGTGCATGGTGACGACGACATTCTGGGCCACGTCCACCAATTTGCGGGTGAGGTAGCCGGAATCGGCCGTTTTCAGGGCGGTATCCGACAGGCCTTTGCGGGCGCCGTGAGTGCTGGAGAAGTACTCCAGGACGGTTAGCCCCTCGCGGAAGTTGCTCTTGATGGGGGTTTCGATGATTTCGCCGTTGGGTTTGGACATTTGCCCGCGCATGCCGGCGAGCTGGCGGATCTGTTCGGTACCGCCGCGGGCGCCGGAGTGGGCCATCAGGTAGATGGGGTTGAGGTAAGGGACGAGTCGGCCGCTGGCATCGGGCCGCCGGTCGTTGGCCAGCTCTTGCATCAGCAGGCGGGTGATCTTCTCGCGGGCGTCGGTCCAGGCTTCGTTGATCTGGTTGCGCCGTTCGCTTTCCGTGCACAAGCCGCGCTCGTAGTTCCGGCGGATTTTTTCCACCGCTTTTTCCTTCTCCTGGATGATCTTTTCCTTTTCCTTGGGGGTCTTGAGGTCGCTGGCGGCAAAGGAGAGGCCGCTGCGGGTCGATTCGCGGAAGCCGATCTCCTTCATCCGGTCGAGCAGGGCGATGGTTTCCCGCCGGCCCAGCAGTTCGTAGCAGTCGGAGATGATGCGGCTGAGGTATTTGCTGACCAGGGGCAGGTCGTAGAAAGCCATCTTGGGATGGAGGATGTCGTTGAAGATGACCCGCCCGGCGGTGGTGCGGACCAAGCCGTTCGGCTTGCGGGGCATTTCGTCGGCGCGGGGATTCCCCTTTTCATCTTTGACTTCCGTGATGACTTTCTTGGGATGAGTGATCCCCTGGGGTTCCCGCAGCGCCGGCGCGCCGGCCCGCTGATTGTGGCGGCGGATGCGCGCCAATTCCTGGTGGAAAAGGGTATCCGGGACGAATTCGCCGGTGCGGAAGCGGCTGTCCCCGGCGTCGGTGATTTCGATATAGGCCATTGGCAGGCGGACGTGGATTTTCGCATGCAGTCCCACCTTCCCCTCGGCATAGGCCTGGAAGACTTCGGCAGGGCTATGGAAGATCATGCCATCGCCCGGTTCCACCGCTTCATCTTCCGCGCCGCGATTGGCCGTCAGATAGTAGCAGCCCATGACGATGTCCTGGCTGGGCGTGATGACGGGGTTGCCGTGGGCCGGGCTGAAGATGTTGTTGGTGGACATCATCAGGATGACGGCTTCGACCTGGGCTTCGATGGACAGGGGCAGGTGGACTGCCATCTGGTCGCCGTCAAAGTCCGCATTGTACCCTTTGCAGACCAGGGGGTGGATGCGGATGGCGTTGCCGTCAATGAGGATCGGCTCGAAGGCTTGGATGCCGATGCGGTGCAGAGTCGGAGCGCGATTGAGCAACACGGGGTGGTTCCGGGTCACCTCTTCGAGGATGTCCCAGACCACGTCGTCGCGCCGTTCGAGCATTTTGCGGGCCGACTTGATGGTATCGGCGTGTCCCAGTTCCTTGAGGCGGCGGACGATGAACGGCTGGAACAGTTCCAGGGCGATCCGCTTGGGCAGGCCGCACTGGTGGAGCTTCAATTCCGGGCCGATGACGATGACCGAGCGGGCCGAGTAGTCTACCCGCTTGCCCAGGAGGTTTTCCCGGAAGCGCCCTTGCTTCCCTTTGATCATGTCGGTGAGGGATTTGAGCGGGCGGTTGGACGAACCCAGCACCGGGCGCTTGCACCGGCCGTTGTCGAAGAGGGCGTCCACTGCCTGCTGGAGCATCCGTTTTTCATTGCGGATGATGACATCCGGCGCGTTGAGGTCTACTAGCTTCTTGAGGCGGTTATTGCGGTTGATGATCCGGCGGTAGAGGTCATTCAGGTCGCTGGTGGCGAAGTTGCCGCTTTCCAGAAGGACCAGCGGGCGCAGGTCCGGCGGAATGACCGGGATGCATTCCAGCACCATATATTCGGGCCGGTTGCTGGAATCCCGCAGGGCCTCGACCGTCTTGAGGCGCTTGACCAGGTCCTTGATCTTTTGCTTGGAAGCCTTATCCTCCCCTTTCTTGAGTTCCTCGTTGAGTTTCTCCCGTAGTTCCCGGGACAGTTCGACCAGGTTGAGGCGTTCGAGCAGTTTTCGGATCGCCTCCGCTCCCATGTCCACCTCGAAGGTGTCGCCGTAGTCCGCCCGGTACATTTGGTATTCCTCCTCGGTCAGGAGTTGCTTCTCCTTGAGAGGAGTGTCGCCCGGATCGATCACGACGTAGTCCTGGAAGTAGATGATCTTTTCCAGGTTGGCGGCTTTGATATCGAGCAAGGCGGCCAAGCGGGAAGGCGTGGCTTTGAAGAACCAGATGTGGACGACGGGAGCGGCCAGCTCGATATGCCCCATGCGCTTGCGGCGGACGCGGGAATGGGTCACTTTCACCCCGCAGCGGTCGCAGACCATCCCCTTGTACTTCTGCCCCTTGTATTTGCCGCAGGAGCACTCCCAGTCCTTTTCCGGCCCGAAGATGCGCTCGCAGAACAGACCGTCTTTCTCCGGCTTGTAAGTCCGGTAGTTGATCGTTTCCGGCTTCTTGACTTCGCCGTGAGACCAGGAGCGAATGTCCTGCGGACTGGCTAGACTGATCCGCACGGCACCGAAGTCATTGATCCGTTCGTAGGTGGTGTCGTCGCTTGCCGCTTTGTTCGGATAGATCGTCATATGTCAGGCTCCCGTGGGTTGGGTGTCGCTTGGAGGAAAGTTCGGCGTATCCGTCAGGCGGTGGGTTCTCCGCGAGAGAGTTTCTGGCCGCGCCAGGCGGGAAGGCAGGGAGCACTTCCCCCCTCGCGGGGAACCCGGAGTCTCAGGTCCGTTTCTTTTCCAGGCTCATGTTGAGAGCCAGGCCGCGGATTTCGTGGGTCAGAACCTCGAAGCTGGCGGGGGTACCGGCTTCCAGGGTGTTTTCCCCCTTGACCATGCTTTCGTAGATTTTGGTGCGTCCTTCGACGTCGTCGGATTTCACGGTCAGCAGCTCCTGGAGGGTGTAGGCCGCCCCGTAGGCTTCCAAGGCCCAGACTTCCATTTCGCCGAAGCGCTGGCCGCCGAAGCGGGCCTTTCCACCCAACGGTTGCTGGGTGATGAGGGAGTAAGGGCCGGTCGCGCGGGCGTGGACCTTGTCATCCACCAGGTGGTGCAGCTTGAGCATGTAGATGTAGCCGACGGTGACCGGCTGGTCGAACGGTTCGCCGGTGCGGCCATCGTAGAGAATGGTTTTGCCGGTTTCGGGCAGTCCCGCTTCGGTCAGGGCCTTGCGGATTTCCTCTTCCGTGGCGCCGTCGAAGACCGGGGTGATGGCCTTGAAGCCGAGCTTGGCCGCGGCCCAGCCCAGGTGCGTCTCGAAAATCTGCCCGACATTCATACGGCTCGGCACCCCCAGGGGATTGAGGATGATATCCACCGGCGTGCCGTCGGCCAGGAAGGGCATGTCCTCCTCGGGCAGGATTTTGGAGATGACTCCCTTGTTGCCGTGGCGGCCCGCCATTTTGTCGCCGACGGAAATCTGCCGCTTGGTGGCCACGTACACCTTGACCATTTGCTGCACGCCGGTGGGCAGCTCATCCCCGCGTTTGAGCGAGTTGAGCTTGCGCTCCTGCTCGTCGATGTAGAACTGGATGCGTTCCCAGTGCCGCTGGTAGATTTTTTCCGCCTTTTTGCGGTGCTCGCTGGTGCGGATGTCGAGTTTGGCCAGGTCGAAGCGGCGGGCCTGTTCCGCCACGACCTTATCGTCCTTATCGCTCCCCAGTTGCTTGCCGGTCTGCGGATCCTTTAGCTCTTTCTTGTCCAGCACCTCTTCCAGGGCCTTGATAAACTCGCGGAACTGGGAGGCGATCTTTTCGGTATAGGTCTGGGTGATTTCCCGTTCCTGGCGTTCGAGTTCCTTCTTTTCGGCCTCGCTCATGCAAGCTCGGCGGCTGAACCGATGGGTAGCGATGACGATCCCTTCGATGCCGGAGGGGACTTCCAGCGATTCGTTTTTGACGTCTTCGCCGGCCCGGCCGAAGATCGCATGCAGCAGTTTCTCTTCGGGGGTCAGCTCGCTGCGGCTCTTGGGCGCCGTTTTGCCGACCAGAATGTCGCCAGGACGCACGTAGGTTCCCACGCGGACGATTCCGTTCTCATCCAGGTTGTTGAGCATGCGCTGGCTGACGTTGGGGATGTCGCGGGTGAATTCCTCCTTGCCGAGTTTGGTTTCGCGGATTTCGGCGGTGAACTCCTCGATATGGATCGAGGTATAGGTGTCATTTTTGACCAAGCGTTCGGAGATGATGATGGCGTCCTCGAAGTTGTACCCTTCCCAAGACATGAAGGCGACGAGGATGTTGCGCCCCAGGGCCAATTCGCCCTTGTAGGTGGCAGGTCCATCGGCGATGATCTGCCCCTTTTTCACCTTGTCGCCGGGTTGGACGATCGGCTTCTGGTTGAGGCAGGTCTTTTCGTTGAGGCCGTGGAATTTCCGCAGAACATACTCGCGGACGATTTTGTCCTTTTCCTCGATGTGGATGCGTTCCGCATCGACGTAGACGACGACGCCGTCTTCGAGGGCTTTGAGGACCATGCCGGAGTGGCGGGCGACTTCCTTTTCCAGTCCGGTGGCGACCAGCGGCGGTTCGGGCACAAGCAGGGGGACGGCCTGCCGCTGCATGTTGGACCCCATCAGGGCGCGGTTGGCGTCGTCATGTTCGAGGAAGGGGATCAGACCGGCAGAGACGCCGACCAATTGTTTGGGCGAAACGTCGATGTATTGCACTTTGTCGGCTTCGATGACCTGGAGTTCGCCATGGACACGGGCATTGACTCGCTCGGCGGTGATCCGGTCGCCTTCGGTGGGGGTATCAGCGGGCGCGAGAACGACGTTGGCCTCCTCATCGGCCCGCAGCCGGACGATCTCATCGGTGATGCGGCGGTTCTTGACGCGCTTGTAGGGCGTGATGAGGAAGCCATAGTCATCCACTTCCGCATAGGTGGCCTGGTGCAGGATCAGGCCGATGTTGGTGCCTTCGGGGGTTTCGATGGGGCAGATGCGGCCGTAGTGGGAGATGTGCACGTCGCGGGCTTCGTGGCCGGCGCGCTTGCGGTTGAGGCCGCCTGGTCCTAGGGCCGAGAGACGGCGTTCGTGCGTCAGTTGCGACAGCGGATTGGTCTGGTCCACCACCTGGGACAGCTCGCTGCGGGCAAAAAAGTATTCGATTGCCGAGGAGACCGATTTGGGATTGATCAGGGAACGCGGACTCATGTCCTGGGCATCCCGGATGGCCATGCGCTCCTGAACTGTCTTTTTGAGTTTGAGGAAGCCTTTGCGGAGTTCATCGGCGGCCAACTCGTCGATGGTCCGCAGCCGGCGGTTGCCGAGGTGGTCGATGTCGTCGATCTGGGCGTGCTTGGCATCGGCACGCAGATCAAGGAGGTATTTGATGGCGTTGACCAGGTCGGTGCTGAGCAGCGTCAGCTCCGTTTCGGGGATATTCTGGCCAAACTTGCGGTTGATGCGGAAGCGTCCGACCCGTCCCAAGCGGTAGCGGTTGGCATCCTGGAACTTTTCGTGGAACAGTTCGCGGGCCTTGTCGAGCTGGGCTGGGTTGCCGGGACGGAGCCGCTGGTAAATTTTGAGCAGGGCCTGCTCATGGGACTCGGTGCCGTCCTCCAGGATCGAGTTGAGCACGATTGGGTCTTTCGGCGGCGGCACGGCCAGAACTTCCGTCAGCGCGGAAGCGAGAATTTTATCGACGGCAGCGGCAGTGAAGGGTTTGCCGGCGTCGAGATAGACTTCACCGCTTTCCGGGTCGATGATGTCATCGGCGGCGTACATCGGGGGAATCTGCTGGTCCGGCTGGCCGAGCAAGCGCTGGCGGGCAGCCGCGGCGTCCTTGAGCTTGATTTTCTCGACGGGCAGGAAAGCCTTGATGATGGCCGCCGTAGAGCCGTAGGCTGGGTCCATCGCCCGCAGCAGCGTAAAGGCCGGAAACTTGCCGGACTGATCCACCCGCACCTGGAAGGTGTCTTTCTTGGTGCAACTGATTTCGATCCAACTGCCGCGCTCCGGAATCACTCGGCAGGAGTGGAGGGTTTTGTCCCCTTCCCGCGTCGCGGTGAAATCCATTCCCGGCGAACGATGGAGCTGGGACACGACCACCCGTTCGGAACCGTTGATGATGAATTCCCCGCCGCCGATCATGATGGGCATGTCGCCCAGGTAAACTTCATCTTCCCGGACGCTGCCGTCCGGCAGGCGCAAGCGGAGCCAGACTTTGAACGGCCGGCCGTAGGTCAGCTTGAGCTGGCGGCATTCGTCCGGATCGTAGCGGGGCTTGCCCAATTCGTAGCGGACATATTCCAGCACAATTTTTTTGTCATAGCTTTCGATGGGGAAGATTTCCCGCAGGACGCCTTCGATGCCGATCGGCTCCCGTTTGTCCCAGGGTACGTCAGCCTGGAGGAAGCGGGCGTAAGCGCGCTGTTGCACTTCCGTCAGTGGGGGAACTTCCAGGGCATCGCCAAAGCGTCCGAAGTCGCGGACATGGGTGGGGATAATGATCCGTTGTGCCGGGATGGCCATAGGTCCAACTCCTTGTCTTCGTCCAGGGTGTCCTTGTGTTGTTAGGCTAGCGCCATTCAGGTTCTGGGTGCCCAGGCTGGGCCGAGCGGGGCCAGGAACACAAGGCCTATCTTTAGGCCAGTCGGATATCGGGCAGAGGATGGCATGAGGGTCATCAGTAGAGAGAGAGTCATCTTGTCGGCTTTAGGTTCGCTATCAGATTTCCAGGGGGTCAGACCGCCGGATAACCAGGACCCGCGGCCGCGTGGCCCCCCGGCGGTACTGGGGGTTGCACGGACCGCCGCGGCGGGTTATAGCTGAAGTACTCCGCCTGGCCCGCCGGCGGCCTTGGCATTGGCGGATGGGACTATCGTCCAGGTCCGTACTGTTCCCACCGCCCTAGGGCTTAGCCCGGAGGCATTCCCTTGACGGTGTGGAACACAACCCGGCGGATAAGATGGAAGGAAACATCGACAGGCCAGACGACAAAATGGCTCATGCGAGTGGATTGCGTGCATTGTCACCACTGGCTTCGTGGCTCGGCCCTTGACGCATGTGCCACCCCCTCCTGGGGTTTCACAGGACGCACTCCGGGCCGCGCTAAGGTCGGGATCCCGCCAAGTGTATTATCCTATCCCGCCCCTTAGGTCTTTGTCCAGAGGGAACGGAATAATTTTTTGTCAAGAGGATGAGAGAAGGCGGCGGGCGCTTTCCCGAAGAGGAGGCCTGCTCCGCCTTCACCAGTACCGCCAATCTCCTCGCTTGCTGGCCGAACAGCTTGGCCGATAACGAGTTCTGGGTTGTCCGCTAACCCTGGGATGGGTAGGGACAGACCCTGCCGTTGGGTTTGGCTTTCGCCTGCCAACCCTTCCACTTTCGCCCTGCGAAGAAGGGGGGAGGGTACTTTCCGTCCGTCCCGGTCCTTCTCCCCAGGATGCTGGCCCAATCGGGCGGGTCGGGATGGCCCTGCGCAGCTCATCCGGCAGGCTTGATCGTGACTTTGGCGCCTGCCTCTTCCAGCTTCTTCTTGACTTCCTCGGCGGTCTTCTTGTCCACGTTTTCCTTGATCGCCTTGGGAGCACCTTCGACGGTGGCTTTCGCCTCGGCCAATCCTTGACCCGTGAGTTCGCGGACCACCTTGATGATGCCCACTTTTTTGGCGGCGTCGAAGCCGGGTTCGAGGATGACGTTGAACTCCGTCGGTTCGGCAGCAGCAGCCGGTGCCGCACCGGGGGCGCCGGGAGCACCGGGGGCGGTCGGGGCCGCTACGACGACTCTCCCGCCGGCTGGCTCGATCTGATACTTTTCCTTGAGGTAATTCTTCAGTTCGACTGCTTCGGCCAAGGTCAATTTGGCCAGCATGTCGCCGAGTTCCGCAATACTGGGCATGTTCGTCCTTCCTTTCCGTGAGTACGCCGGGTGAAGCGGCCCGGCTGAGGGTTACAGGTTGCGTAATAGCGGATGGTTTGTCAGCCACGGCACCCCTGATCCTGCGGTCATGTCGTCTCGGTGGGCAAAACTCACTGTTGGCCGAGAGCAGGTCTGGGTTATCAAGCCGTGGGTGCTTGGCTCTTGGCTTTCTCTTCGATGGCTTGCAGGATGCCGGCGATGGCACTGCTGGGGCTGGTCAGGCACTGGACCAGGGCACTGCCCGGTCCCAGAATAGCCGCCAGGACTTCCCCGATGGCTTCTTCCCGCGTGGGCAAGGTTTTGGCCACTTCCAGTGTGACGGGCTGTCCATCGGCGATGACGGTCTTTTCCTTGAGGCGCTTGGGGGCCTTGGGGTCCTTGTGCAACTCCCGCAGCAGGTCATCGACGGCCCAGCCTAGCTCCTTGATGCTCTTGCCGCCCCAGACGACAAGGGTCGGTCCGGGTCCGGGATCGAGCGGGACGCCGTTTTCTTGGAACACCATGCGGGCGAAGGTGTTTTTGACCATTCGGACCCGGATGTTCCGCTCGCGCAGTTTCTTGCGCATTTCGTAATCGCTGCCGGCATCGAGTTTGAGCGGTTCCAGGAGCACCATGTCCCGCACGCCGTGGAACAGCTTGCGCAATTCGTTCAGTTCCAGTTGCTTGACTTTCTTGCTCATCGGTTGTGTCCTCCCACGGCGGGATTAGAGCGCCAGGCGGATACCGGGGGACATGGTGGCGGATAGGACAACACCCCGGATGAATTGTCCCTTCACACCTGCCGGTTTGGCTGCCCGCACATGCTCCAGGAACGTCTGAATGTTTTCCACCAGTTTTTGCTCGTCGAAGCTAAGTTTTCCCACGCCGGCGTGAATTTGGCCGGTCTTGTCTGAGCGGTATTCCACTTTGCCGGCTTTGAACTCGCGCACGACACTGGCCAGGTCCGCTGTGACGGGAACAACGGTTCCGGCTTTTGGTGTCGGCATCAAGCCGCGGGGCCCCAGAACTTTACCGAGGCGGGACACTTGGGCCATCATGTCCTGCGTGGCGATGGCCACATCAAAGTCCAGGAAGTTTTCCTTTTGAACTTTTTCGACCAGGTCCGCCCCGCCGACGATGTCAGCGCCCGCCGCCTTGGCCTTGGCTTGATTGTCCCCTTGGCAGAAGACGGCCACCCGTACAGTCTTGCCGATGCCGTGCGGCAGGGAAACCGCCCCGCGCACCATTTGATCCGATTGCGTGGGGTCGATGCCCAGGTTGATATGCAATTCGACGGTTTCGTCGAATTTGGCCCGCTTGAGTTTCTTCAGCTCAGCGATGGCCTGCTTGAGCGGCATAGGACCAGCTTCCCGCAGGCGGTTCTGAATGCTGCGGAGAAGGTTGCGCAGCTTTTTGCCACGGCGGGGCGCCACTCCTGGTTTCTTCTTACGGGTGGTGGCTTCGGCTCCTTCCGCGGCTGGGGCGCTCGCGGTTGCAGGGGTGGGGGAAGCGCCGGCGCCGGAGGCGGGGGGCGGGCCGCCACTACCACTACTGGCACTACTGGCGGGGGTCGAGGTCGGTTGGGTGGTGTCGGTACTCATGGGGAAAATCCTCCTGCGGGGGTCGCCGGGGGGTAGAAAATGCCGTGGGACGGCAAGACCGGCTACATCCCCTCCCGCACCTCTGCCGGTGCGGTCCTGTGGAGACAGAAATTGCTATAGCTCGGCGGCCTCTCCGGCAAGCCCCCTGCCTTCCCTGGGCTTCCTCAAACGCAGGGGGAAGGACCGGTTAGGCCGATCAAGGGGAAAGTTCCTTGAGATAAATGTTGCGGAATTCCACCCGGACGTTGTAACTCTGAAAGCCGACTTTGCCTTGGGTCCGCTTCAGGCCGGGATGGCGCTCGAATTTGCTCTTGTAGTCGTCCAGATTGGCTCGGACCAATTCCTTGCCGTTGTGTTCAACGATCACGTGCCGCCCTTGGCAGACAATGCGGACGCTATTCCATTCGCCGATTGGTTTATTGCTCGCGGGTTTGGCGGGCTGAACATCATAAATGGAACCGGTGTGCTGGTAGTCCGCGAGTTTGCCGGGCCATCCTTCGTCGTCGATCAGTTGGATTTCCATGCCGACGTAAGCAGGATCGCCTTTGTCTGGGGCGCGCAGAGCGATGCCGCTGTTGCCTCCCTTTTTCGTCCAACGGTACTCGCAGCGCAGTTCAAAGTTGGCGAAGTCCTTCTCAGTCAGGAGCCAGCCTCCGCCGCCTCCTTCGCAGACGAGGACACCGTTTTCCACCTTCCACACATCTGCTTTGCCTGTGGGTTTCCAGCCGCTCAAATCCTTGCCGTTGAACAGCGATATGAAACCTTCGGGAACAGGGGTCTGGACGGTGCCAGAAGCGGGGACTTGGACTGTGACAGGGGCTTGTCCAGCCGCGGAAGCGGGAGCGGCGATCGGCTTCCCCGCGGATTGAACCAGGTTCGCAAATAGTCCTGTGGCCAACGCCAGCAGAAGAATGCGGTTGGTCATGGGGCAACTTCCTCCAAAGGGGACGGCAGTGGGGGGCAATTGGGAATCCGGCGGGGGGCTGTCTTGGAATGCGTCCCCCGGTTGGGATGCGTAATCCTTTCCTGCTGCCAGGAATACTTTAGGCCATACAATGGCCTGCGGACAGCGAGAAGGGGCCGGCCAGGGAAGGGGCAGGCGAGACTTGCTACCCCCGGACCTTCTGCTTCCAGGAATGCCTGTCGTCCCGACTTGTGAAGCTGCCGGATTAGGGAAAAGGAAGAGTGCGGGGTCGGGAGCCGCTGTGCTCAGACTCGTCGGCAGCCCCGCCTTGCCTTGGATAGGAGGCGGTCGCGCCAGCCATACGCTCAGACTCAAGGGAGCCAGTAGTCATGCGGCGGATCATGCTCAAGTCCAAAATCCACCGAGTGACGGTGACGGAAACCAACGTAGACTACGAGGGCAGCTTGACGGTGGACAGCGATCTGCTGGAAGCCGCAGATATTCTGCCCTACGAACAGATCCACGTCTGGGATGTGACGAACGGCCAGCGGCTGATCACCTATGCCTTGCCGGCGGAGGCGGGGAGCGGCACAGTGTGCGTCAACGGAGCTGGTGCCCATCTCATTCGTCCGGGGGACAAGATCATCATCGCCACTTACACCGAGATGAAGAGCAAAGCCGCCCGCCGTTACCAGCCCCGGATCGTTCTGGTGGATGACCACAATCGCCTTCAGGAAACAGAAAAGGCAGGCAAAGGCAAAGGCGGATGAGGAGCGGAGTTCCTACGCTGAAGCTGCTCCTGTACTGAAGCTCGATTGAGCGGAGAATGTGGCAACAGAGGGGGGGATATGAACGTCGAAGTGCCCAACTATGTGGAGCGCGGGCCGATCCACGACGTTTGGTGGATTCCTCTAAAAGTCCGCACCGATAGCCGGGGTTGGTTGGTGGAATTGTTCCGCCAGGATTTGCTCGATCCCAAGCATCATCCGGTCATGGCCTATGTGTCGATGACCCGGCCCGGTGTGACCCGCGGACCCCACGAACACCGGGAGCAGACCGATTACTTCTGCTTCCTCGGCCCCTCGGATTTCGAGGTCTATCTGTGGGACGCCCGTAAGACCTCTCCCACGCATGGCGCCAAGGAGGTGCGGCGCGTCGGCGCTTCGGCTCCCTATGCCCTGCTCGTGCCGCCGGGAGTCGTCCATGCCTACAAAAATGTCGGCTCCGTGGAGGGGTTGGTCTTTAATGCCGCCAATCGCCTCTACGCTGGCTGGCTCCGCCAAGATCCTGTGGACGAAATCCGCCACGAACAGGACCCCCATAGCCCCTACCAGGTGGCCTGATGGAAAAAGAGGTTATCCCTTTATGCGCCGACGTATGCGAAAAGGGTGCTAGAATTGTGTTTGGGATCTATCCGTTTTCCAGGTAAGAGGTGGTGCGATATGGCAGTCTACAATTTCACAGTCGTGATTGAACCTGATGAGCAGGGCTTTTCACGCTTATGTACCCGCTTTGCCTGGCTGTCATACGTTTGCGGATACGATTGACGAGGCTCGCAGAAACATTCTGGAAGCCCTTGAGCTTCATCTTCAAAATCTGCTTGAGGACGGTGAGCCTATTCCGGTGGAACGCGAGCCAGTATTCATTACCCGTCTCTCCATACCGGTAGCTGTGTGAGTATAAGTGAGAAGCTGCCGCGAATAGATTGCCAGGAGTTGATTCGGGCATTAGAGCGTGCTGGTTTCGTATGGAAACGGCAAAAGGGCAGTCACCCGCATATGTGGCGAGAGACGGATAGAAAACGTGTGACCATCCCTGTTCACAAAGGGAAGATCGTGCCGCCAGGGACTTTACGTGCCATCCTCCGTGATGCCAACATCAGTATTGAGGAGTTCCGCACACTGCTTTAGCAAAGCCGCCAAACATTTTGCTTTAGCCAACTGTTTCCTTGTTTTGCCCCGTCGCAGCAATTGAGCCAGGTGGTGCTGAGACTCGCGAGTTGAAACGACATTTCTCCAACGGGGTACAGGGACTCCTCCCTCCGATGGAGTTGACTTCGGATGAGGTAGAAGTAGTGGGGGCAGTGTTCTATTATGTTCGCCCGGTTAGGGGTGCGGTTCTTGGGTGTGGAAAGGTGGGGATTAGCGGTCGTGCAAGCCCAAGGCGATGCCGGCCAGACCGAAGGCGTAGACGGCCTTGGGGGACCAGCCGAGGATGGCCCGCTGTTCCTGCTGCAAGTCGCCGCTGCAGCGGGTATTGTGGCGTGCGATCCAGAAGCGCCCCCACAGATGGGCGGCACAGAGTTTATTCAGGTCCGCCGGGATGGGGTGGCTTTCCTCCGCGAGACGTTGCTGGAGATGAGGGAGTTGCCAGCGGAAGCATTCGGCGTAGGCCCATTCCCGCAGTCCTTCATCACGGATCGCACCGGCAAAGTTGCGGGCCGCTTCCGGCCGGTTGCAGGCGGCCGCCAGTTGGCAGCAGCGTAGGAGCTGGCCATCGGCAAAGCGGACATTGACTTTGCCCTTCTGGTTCGCCACCAGCGTACTGGCCGCCTCGACCCAATCGGACATTTGGGACGGGGTAGGGTAGCGGCAGGTTTCCATACCCAGCAAGAGGGCTTTCAACTGGGTTTCGACAGGACCGGGTCTGTGGGCAACAGCCAGAGCCGTGCTAGGCTCTCCTCGCAGGCACAGGTGGAGCACATGGGCCAGCCGCAGGTTTTCCGGCACAGGACCTTGCGCAGGTAAAGGGGGAAGCGGCGGGGCCTTTTCCACGGAGAGAACCTGCCCGAGCACCAGCGCGGAGGGAGAAGCCGAAGACGGGGGAGGAGCTTTGTCTTTACCTCCCGCCGGTGGAGGCGGCAGCAGTTCCCGGCTGATGCGAGCGACCAGGTCCGAGCCTTTGTTGCGCCGGTGGGCTTCCAGAGCGAGCCATGCCCGGACCTCGTTCCGCTCGGTGTCGGAAAAGAGCAACAGCGGCAGGCTTTCCAGGGCCAGCTCCACTTGGTCTTTGTCGAGGAGTTGATCAGCCAGAAGGCGGGTGTAACCGAGACGCAGATCATACTCCGCTCCCTGGAGGAGGGTCAAAGCCAGGCGTAACTCTTCGTGGACGCTCCGGGATCGTTCCCCGCGTAAGGGTCCCCCGCGGGTGGGTCCATCCGGCAGCCAGCCGAAGCGGATTTGCGCCGAGACCTGGGATTCATCTCCTCCGAAGCGTAGCGTCAGCAGGGCACACTCTGCCGCCAAAGCGTGGCGCACGCCGCAAACCGGAGCGTTCCGCAATTCATTCCGGGCTTTCTGGAGATGTTGGTGGGCTTCCTTGAACTTGTCCGTACGGTCCCAGCGCAGCGCTTCCTCGGCCAGAATCAGATGGAGCAATCCCTTCCCCAGTGCTGCTTCCGGTTCGCGGAGGTCCTGGACGCCTTCCTGCCAGTGAGTCAGGACTTGGGCCATCAGATGTTCATCTTGCTGGACTTGGCGGCGATGGAGGAAGTAGAAGACGCCTCCTGCGATGCTGCCGAGGAGCGCGAGGATCAAACCCGCGATGAGGAGTTTTTCCCGGAGGGGTCGAGGTTCCAGTTCGACCTCGGTAACGCCAGCTTGAGCGAGGGCCTGGCCTGAGACGAGTTGCGCTTCGGAAGCATCGACGACGCCATCGAGCTTTTCCTGATTCTGCCGGGCGAGCGAAGGGAGGCGGGTGCGTGCTTGGCGCCAGTCGGCGGCCGCTTTCCCTTGAGGCTCCGGCACACGCAAGCGCTGGCGGCATTCCGGGCAGAGCACATTTTTGCCGGCCTTGCTCAGCGGTTCCTGCCACTGGTGCCCGCAGTAGTTGCAGTTCATGGCAATACTGCTGCTTTCCGGGGCTTCAGCCGCCGGCGGATCGTCCACCAGAGCCGAGACGGCAAGCTGCTCGATTTCCTCTGCCCGCGGAGGCGCGGGGATGGTGAACACCTTGCGGCAGGAAGGATTCTTGCAGGTCGCCCGCTTGCCGGCCAACTCCTCCTTCAGTCGATAGGGATGTTGACAATGCGGACACTGAAAGTCGATGGTCATGGCGCACCTACCGCCCGACGGGATCCCTCGCTTCGCTTTCACCCAGCGCGGGGTGAAATCCGCCACATCGTGCTCGATTCCGATAGGGACGATCTGTGTCCCATTATCTGGCCGCATCTGTCGAGAGGCAATCGGATTGTGGAAATTCTCCCTTGCTCCGGGTCCTGGGGCTTGCACAACAACAGAAGATTTTTGCTTTGTGAATGAAGTCCACACGATCGAAGGGAGTCCTCATGAAGGAGGCACTCGGATAAGGAGGCACTCGGATGGCCCTTTCCAGCGTGCGCGTGGGGGTATGGGGTGGTCTAGCCGGCATCGCTTTCCTCTTGAGCGGCAGTGGAAGGTGGACGCCCCATGCTCCCGGAGCGTTGCCTGCTTCCGAAGAGCGCTCGGCCTCATCGGGTCTTACCCTCTACGTTTCTCCGCAGGGAAACGACCGCTGGAGCGGCAGGTTGGCCCAAGCTGCTGCTCACGGCAGCGATGGTCCCGTCGCCAGTCTCGCCCAGGCTCTGCGGATCGCTCGCCAATTGCGGCAGGCAGCGCCGCCAAACTCACCTCGGGCGGTGACCATCGTCTTGCGCGGCGGCCTCTACTTCCTGACCGAACCGGTGTTGCTGACCCCCCAGGATTCGGGAAGCGCCCAGGCTCCCCTGCGGATTGTCGCCTATCCCCAGGAGCGGCCTGTGCTCAGCGGCGGGCGGCGCGTGTCCGGCTGGAAGGCTGCCTCCCTTGCCGGTCGGACGCTCTGGCAGGCGGAGTTGGCCGAGGTGCGAGCCGGTCAGTGGTATTTCCGGCAATTATGGGTCAATGGCCAGCGGGCACGGCGAGCGCGCCACCCCAACACCGGCTTCCTCTCCGTTGCGGAATTGCCCGACGTGACCAAGGACACGCCTTGGAATCAGGGTCAAAAACGTTTCCGCTTCCGAGCGGGGGACCTGTCTTGCTGGCCGACTCTGGACGCTGCCGAGGTCGTGGTCCTCAATCGCTGGGTGGAGTCCCGCTTGCCCGTTGTCCGTTGCGATGAAAAGGAACGACTGCTGGAGTTCAGCAAGCGGAGCGTCTTCCGCCTGGACCAGGGCGATCCATACTACGTCGAGCACTGTCGGGAGGCCCTCGACGCGCCGGGGGAATGGTTCCTTGATCGGACCACAGGGCGATTGGAATACCTGCCCCGTGCGGGGGAAGAGATCGGCCAAAGCGAAGTGATCGCGCCGGTTCTGCCCCAGGTGGTGCGCATGGTGGGCGATCCGGCTCAGGGGCGCTGGGTGGAGCATGTCCACTGGGAAGGGATCACGTTTGCCCACACGGAGTGGTATTTTCCGGAGGCAAGCCGGCGCGGCAGGGATGTCGGCGGTTTCGCCCAGGCGGCAGTGGAAGTGCCCGGCGCGGTCTTTGCGGAAGGGGTGCGGCAGTGCACCTTTGAGCGCTGCACCTTCACCCAGCTTGGCACCTATGCCCTGGAGTTGGGCCGGGCCTGTTCCCGCAATCGCATCCTTCGCTGCTCCTTCTCCGATCTGGGCGCGGGCGGGATCAAAATCGGAGAAATGACCATCCGAGATGCTCCGGCGGACCAGACCTCCGATAACGAAGTGACGGACTGCACCCTGCGGGACGGCGGACATCTGTTCCACAGCGGCGTCGGTATCTGGATTGGCCAGAGTGCCAACAACCGCATTGCCCACTGTGAAATCGCGGACTTCTACTACACCGGCATCAGCATCGGTTGGACGTGGGGTTACGGTCGGTCCTTAGCACGCGGAAATATCGTTGAATACAATCACGTCCACCATATCGGCCAAAAAAGCGACGGTAGCGGACCCTTGCTTAGCGATATGGGAGGCATCTACACGCTGGGCATTCAGCCTGGCACGGTGATCCGCTACAATCTCTGGCACGACATTGCCGCTTTGCGCTATGGCGGCTGGGGCATCTACTTCGACGAAGGGTCTACCGGAATCGTGGCGGAAAACAACGTGGTGTACAACACCACGCATGGCGGATTCCACCAGCATTACGGCAAGGACAATACGGTACAGAATAACATCTTCGCCGGGGCTAGGGATCATGCGATACAAGCAACTCGACCGGAAGATCATACCCGCTTCCGTTTCCTCCGCAACATCGTCCTCCATCGTGGGGAACAATTCCTGGCTGGCAATCTCGACTTCCACTTCGTCTTCGACCACAACCTCTATTGGCGGCCTGAGGGAGGAACAATGCGCTTCGGCAACCTCACGTGGGAGCAGTGGCAAGCCAAGGGAATGGATCGGCACTCGCGCCAGGCCGACCCCCAATTCCGCGATCCCCAGCGTTACGATTTCCGCCTCGCCGAGACTTCACCGGCGCGGGAGCTAGGTTTCCAGCCCTTCTCTCTGGATCAGGTAGGTCCGCGGCGGGAGAAAATGCCATAAAATCCCCGCAGATCCTACCCTGGTCCGCCATAAATTAAGGAGTGGGTGCTTGGCTGGACCTCCGCCTGATGTTGGCGGACCGGCGGTTATCCTTCGCTGATGTCTTGACGCGGGGGGAGGTGATCCCGCGCACAGTTCGGTTTTCAGGCTCTGCTCGGAAGGCGTCCTATGGCACTTCGCACTCTACTCCGCCAGGGGAGTCCGTTGGCGGACCCGGCGGTCCAGCTCCGCATTCTCTCCCAGGCAGGACGGCACAAACCGTTCGAGCAGTCCCTGGCAGAAAGCGGGTTGTACCCTTTGTGTGCCAACGGCATTTCCGTGTTGCAGTTGAACTTGGGCAAGCTCTGCAACCAGACCTGTCGGCATTGCCATGTCGATGCCGGGCCGGAACGCCGCGAGGTGATGAGCCAAGAGACGATGCAACTGTGCCTCGACTTTTTGGCCCGCACGGACATTCCGATCGTGGACATCACGGGGGGCGCCCCGGAGATGAACCCCCACTTCCGCTGGCTGGTCCGGCAGGTCCGGGGCTTGGGCCGGCACGTCATCGACCGCTGCAACCTGACCATTCTCTTAGCTCCCGGTTACGAAGACTTGCCGGAGTTCCTCGCAGAGCAAGGCGTCGAGATCGTGGCCTCCTTGCCGTGTTATCTGGAAGAGAACACCGATGCTCAGCGCGGCTCCGGTGTCTTCGAGAAATCGATAGCTGCTCTTCGGCGGCTCAACGCCTTGGGTTATGGCCAGCCCAACAGCTCCTTGCACCTGACTCTGGTGTACAATCCGCTTGGCCCTTCCCTACCACCGGACCAGTCCACCCTGGAGGCGGCCTATCGGCGGGAGTTGGCCCGCCGCTACGGTATCGTCTTCCATCGTCTCTACACCATTACGAACATGCCCATTAGCCGCTTTCTGGAGGACCTGCTGAGTCGGGGGCAGCTCGAAGAGTACATGCAAAAGCTGATCGTGTCGTACAACCCGGCGGCTGCCGCCGGCGTGATGTGTCGGACCACCTTATCCGTCGGCTGGGATGGCCGGCTCTACGATTGCGACTTCAACCAGATGCTGCAACTGGGTTTGGCCCCCGATTGGCCCCAGCACATCCGGGAAGCCGATCCCGACCGGCTCGCCCAGCGCCGGATCACCACGGGACAACACTGCTATGGTTGCACTGCCGGGAACGGTTCCAGTTGCCAGGGAGCGGTGCTAGCTTGACCGTTGGAAAGACGGCGTCCGCCGAGGCAACCATGCAGAGGCAGACGGTGGGTCGCCGGATGTAAAAGGGTAGCGTGTATCTGAGCAAGCGGTTCAGCGTCTTCCCGAAAGCGACAGCGCTGTAGCAGCCCTGGATCAGGGTGGCGGCATGTCAGCGTGGCGGTGGGGGCGGCGGCGGTTCCTTGAGGCTGGCGAGGAAGGCGACCAGATCGCGTAACTGTCGGCGCGTCAGCTTCGTATGCAGGTCCGCGGGCATGGCGCTGGGGCCTTTCCGCCGGGACTCGACATCGGCCTTGCGGATGACCAATTCCTGGTTCTCTGGCGTCACCAGGCGGATGGTGCTCTCGTCTTCATACTTGATCACTCCGGTGATCGTGCGTTCATCCTGAAGCAAGAGGATGGCCGTTTCGTACCCCTTGGCGATGCGGGCATCTGGGAAGACGACAGCTTCGAGGAAGTAGCGGTAATCCTTAGCGGGATCGGCGGCCAGTCCATTGAGCGCGGGTCCCACCTCGCCGCCCTGGCCATCGAGTTTGTGGCAGCGCTGGCAGTACACGGCGGAGTGATTCAGAACGATGTCGCGCCCGCGTTCCGGGTTGCCGCCACGCAGGGCGTCCAGATACGGTGCTAAGGGATCGGCGGATTTCTGTTGAGCTTGGCGGTAGGCTTGCACTTTCTGGGCCAGCGGGGCGAACAGCTTCTTCCCTGGAGCAGATTGGGAGCGGGTCTCGGCGGCTTCGAGCAGATCCAGGAGCAGCTCCGGAGCGAGTCGGCCTGCCAGCGCCTGATCGAGCCAGTCAGCCAGGAGGCGATCCACACTTTCGGAAGGTTGCGGCCAACGGCCTAGGAGGGTCAAGGCTTCTTGTTTTTCCACGATGTCGGCTTGGGGGTTGCTGAGCAAGCGCAGGACTTCTGGCAGGAGGGCTTGGGGGTGGCGGCGAGCCAGGATGTGCCGGGCCGCCGCACGCAGAGCGGCATGCGGCGCTTGACGGGCCTTCTCCGCCACGGCGGCGAGGTCCGCATACCGCAGGACTTCGAGGGCATAAAGAGCTTCTACCCGCAGGGACAGCGGCTGTTGCTCCTGTTGGACAACCTCGGCTAGTGCGGGACCGAAGTCTTGAAGGCCGAGCCGGGCGATAGTTTGGGCGGCCTGGCGGCGCACCGGGTCCGAACCGGTAAACAGACGTGCTCCTTGCTGCCGGACAGCAGCCGCGACAACGGCGGCGTCGCGCCGGGGCAAATCCAACGTCAAGCCGGTGATGGGGTCGCGCCGGGGTGGGGCCGGCCAGTCTGCAAGCAACTTGAGGGCGAAGAGGCGGAGGTGATCCGGAGCGTGGGTTCGGCCAGCCAGGCGTGCCAGTCGCTCCGCTCCTGGAGCGTCTCCCAAAATGTAGTTGGCCGCAGCAGACCGATAGGCTACCGCCAAGCTGCGCTCGCTTTGATCCGCCAGGCGGGCCAAGGCCGGCAGGGCGGAGAATACCCGCTCCTCATAGATTGCACGGGCTGCTTCGGCGACAATCCTCTCCTCGGCATCGTTCAGGAAATTGGCCAGCCGCTCGCTCCGGTGTTTGCGCAAGGTCAGGACGAGGGCCAAGCGCACGGCGGGATGATTCGCGGAGGGGTCCTGCCGCACAGCCTCTTGCCAGCTTTCCCACAAATCCTGCGGATTGCTGAAAGCATAGTACAGCCCCATGACGGCCGCATGCCGCAGGTACGGGTCCTGGTTATTGTTGCTGACAAGCAGTTCAAATAGCGGTTTGAGGTAGGCGCTTCTCGCGGAAGAAGCAGGGTTCGCGGAAGATGCCGGCGGGCCGAGTTTCCCGTAGGTGATGGCAGCAGCGCTGCGGACATGGGGCTGCCCTTCCCGTAGCAAGCGGGCCAGTCGGCTGTGCCCCTGTGAGAGGTGCTGCGCCATGTCGGTTGCCGCGGAAGAGGAAGAGGGGGCAGCACGGCGGCTTTGACTGGCGAACCACACGTCTCCCAACTGTTCTGCGGCCGCTCGGCCGACTTCAGGGTCCGGGTCGGCCAGGAGGTCCGCCAAGACCTGGAGGAGACCAGTGCGTGTCGCGGAGGCTTTGGCGTCGGAGGGAGACAGGCGGCGTGCGATCATGCCCAGTCCCCAGAGAGCGTGCAGGCGGGCCAAGCGGCTGGCCGACCGATCCGCGGCGATTTCCCGTAGAGACTGATGGGCTTGGCGCTCAGCCAGTTCCAATTGAGCATAGAGCCGCACCTGCTGATGCGGATGCCCCAAGAGTTGGCACAATTCGGCTGCCGAACGCTGCGGGAAGCCTTCCCGTAGCAAGCGTTGCACTTCAGCCACGACCGGCTGGCTCTGGGCTTGCGGGTCCGTGACGCGGAAGAGGCGTCCTTTCCCCGGCGGATTCCAGCCGCCCACCCAGTCGCTCCAGTAGAAAGCGCCATCTGGGCCGAAGTCGCAATCGGTGGCAACAATGCCCCGGAGAAAGGGTTCCGCCTGCACCATCTCAAACCCAGCTCCCTTGGGGCGAAAACGAACGTTCCAGATTACGCTGCTGTTCGGATCTGCGGTGAAGTCGCAGGCGAAGAAGGAGTCGCGGTAGCGGTCTGCCAGTCCGACCCCCGGATAGTGGACGATGCCAGCCGGGCCGTTCCCCAGATGGGAAACAGGCGGTATGATCCACGCGGGTTGGTCCGCATGATAGGTATGCCAGAGCTTCTCGACGTTCCACGGCCCGCGGTTCCCTTGCGGGGTGTCCGGTGTGTGGTAGAGGGTGCCGTACTGATAGCCGCCGCGCCAGCCGCTATCCCCTCCTTCCATCACGTAGACCCAGCGGGCGCGATCGCCGGAGTCGGAGTTGTTATCGAAGGTGAACAAATACCCCAAATCGTCAAAGGCCAACTCCTGAGGATTGCGCAGCCCCCAGTGAACAACTTCCAGTCGGCTGCCATCCAGTTCGCAGCGTAGCACGGCACCCATGTTCGGATAAAGTAAACGCTGGCCCTCCCTGGTGAGGACCTGGAAGCCGCGGTCGCCGATCGAAAAGTAGAGCCGCCCATCGGGACCCAACCGCAAACCGTGCAGATCATGACCGAGGAATTGCGCGGTGGGACCGAAGCCGCTGAACAGGGTTTCCTTAACATCCGCCACACCGTCTCGATTCGTGTCTTGTAGGAGATACAGATCGGGAATGCAGGCGAAGTACACCCGGCCGCGATAGGCCAGCACTCCTGCCGCCAGCCCATCTTGGGGGCGATTGTACCCTCCGGAAAAGATCGTGCTTTTCGTGGCCCGGCCCGTTCCCTGCTCGTCCCAGACTAACCGCAACTGATCGCTGTATTTCTCGAACCCCTGATATTTGTGCTTTTTGTACATGGCCAGCAGATCATCGATCGTACGATTGGCCAGGTCTTCTTCCAGCCAGTACATGTGGCTGCGGGTATCGGGGACGCCCCGTCCGAAGCGGGTGGTTTCGGCGATGAAGGCGCGGCCTTGTTCGTCGAAGCAGAACGCCACGGGATTAGCCAGCAGCGGTTCCGCCGCCCAGAGTTGCACTTTCAAGCTCTTATCGGCGAGGCGTAGGCGGCCCAAGGTCTCTTCCGCTCCGCCCAACTTCCCCGGACGCTGGCCCCAACTGGAAGGCATCCCCCATCCCCCGACCACTGCCAAGAGGATGCCACCGATCCACCCTGCGACGGCTGCCTTTCGATGCATGATGAAGACTCCTTGAAGCTTTCGCTTTTCCTCTAATGTATGAAACCATTCCCATGCCCTGGCCTTGCTCCCCATGGACCAGGTCTTCGGCCAGGCATTGTGTGGGAAACGCCCCTATTCTCCGATGGGAAGAGGGGGTTAGGACCGAACAAGGTCGCTGCGAGAAAGGCCGGCTCACTTCTTCGGCTGACCCTGCGGAGGTTGGCGAGGCTGGTCGGGCAAGGGTTCGAGGAGACGCGGTTCCTGTGCGGCAATCGCATAGGCATCGCTGTCCTGCTGACGGACTTTCTTACCCCCTTGCTGCAAGATGGCGCGCTCGGCCAGTTCGAGGATGAGGTCGGCCTGCTCGCTGATCCGCATCTTTTCGGGCAGTTGGGGGCGGGTGCGATTGAGGTAGATGTCCTGAACTTTGTACTGCGGCAATTGGGCCAGGCGGCGCTGACCCCAGCGGACACCGAGAATGCAGCCCGCAGTGGCAGCATTGCAATCGGCGTCGTAACCCAGGGCCATCGCATATTGCAGCGTCTTGTAGAAGTCATCCTGACCGTAAAGCAAAGCCAGTACGATCAGTGCGCCATTAGTTGGCGTGGCATTGTCATTCCAGCCGCGCTCGCGGTACCAGCGTTGATGAATCTGTTGACGAGCCGCTTTCCAATCCTGCGGATGCTGGCGAAAAGCAGCACGGGCATCGCGAATGGCGGCATAGAGACTGCTCCGCCGATCCAACGCTGGCAGGGCACTTTCGAGAACCTGTTCGATGGGCCGCTGATCCACGAAGCAGAGACTGATGAACGCTGGCCAGAATTGGGCTGCCTGCAACGGCTCCTGGGACACGGCCACTTTCGCATAATGCAATCCCAACTCGGCGGCCAGTTGGGGCATTCCCGGACAGACCAAACCGTACGCTTCCGTGCAGAATTGGGCCGAGAGGTTGTACCAGGCGTGTTCGTTGCGATCGACGTCGCCGGTCTGGGGCGGCAACAAGCCCTCCTCCATCAAGGCGCGTGCCCGTTTGTTCGCCCGCCACACTCCTGTGTTCATGTTGGCCTTCCAGATTTCGGCAATCCGGGCGTAGGGCAGCTTGAGGGTCTTGTCCCGCGCCATGAAGTACAAATGTGTCAGCTCAATGTCGCTGTCATCATCGGAGCGGGCACCCTGGGCGAGAAAAGTGAACTGCGGCAGGCTATCGCGGGGCTGCTCCAGGTATTTGAACTCATGAGGCAGCCCTTCGAGATTTCCAATGAGCATGCCCAGCCAGCCGCCGTAGATGCGGTCATACAATTCCTGCCGCGTCAGGATGGCTTCGCGGACTTGGAGCTTGGCTGGAGGCGTGGCTTGCTCTGGCTGGACTGTTGCCCCTCGCGTTACCGCGGCACCGACCGTTGCTGCGCCCAGGAATAGTAGGGCTGGAAATCGCCAGGGTGTATGCATGGAAAATCCTCCGCTACAAGGTTGGGTTCGGCAATCCGATTATGTCACAATCCTTTGCTCCTTGCTATGACCCTGGGGCTGATCCACAAAAAGGATCCTTCCTCGACAGGTAGCTGCTGCGAGTTCCCCTCGAAACCCCATCGGAATAGCTAGCGATTCTATTGCGGCGTGGGTTTCATTGCGGCGTGATCAGCGCGGCAGGTTCAGTTCCCAGAGTCGAATATCCTGACCGTCAGTAGAAAGCAGGTAACGGCCATCGGGAGATACAGTAATCGATTGGATGCTGCTGGCGTGGCCGAAAAGGATACCCGCTGCTTTGCCGCTTTCCAGATCCCACACGAAGATGGTGCTGGGTAGGTTCTCCACCACGGGCCGCTGGCTGTTGGGGTTGGGATAACCACGGAACCGATGCTCCCCCGCAATCAGATAGCGACCGCAGCGGGCCAGGCAGGTGAAGCCGCGCTCTGGGACGACCCGAAAGGGTACAACCCAGGGCAGGGGCGGGTCTTTTTGCGGCACCTCCGGCGCTTCCAGAACCTGTAACTGTTTTCCTGTGGTCACGTTCCACACGTGGATGGCTGGATAATCCCTCACTGCTGCGATGAGTTTGTTGTTCTCCCAGAACAACAGACGGCTGACTCGGGGTACGACTTTGCGTTTGCCGGGAATGGGTATCTCCATCGCACGGAGTTGTTTGCCTTCGGGAAGATTCCACAGAATGATCTCTCCCACAGCGCTGCCACTGGCCAGGATTTGCCCGTTTGGCGACGCCGCCAGGGCATGAACCTCATGAGTGTGGCCTCCCAAAGCGTAGACCATTTTGCGGGTGGTGCGGTCCCAGACATAGACGGTTTTGTCAGCACTGGCTCCACAAATGTAGCGGTCATCGGGAGGGGCAAAGCAGACAGCCCGAAGCGGTCGGCGGACAATGTCGGCTGAAGCTGCCAGACTGAAGAGCGGCCGGGCTTCTTCGCCTCCTGCTGCTTCTACAAGCCGGGGATGAGTCAAAAACTCCCATACGACCACGTGGTCTGTTTGCGCCGTGGCCCAGTAATACGGCCGAGGCCGGTCGTTGTTGGCCCAGCTCGTCTCCCAGGCCAGATCATAGATCGCATCGAAGGGAGGAAACTTGGGATGGTCGTCGCGGTGCGGCGGAGGAGGGAAGGAGGTCTTCTTCCAGACCTCTTTCGGTTTCTCCAGTGTGGACAGATCGAAACAGTGCACGGTGTTGCCGGCGGCAACGAGAAACCGGCGGTTATTGAATGGCACAAAGCTCACGCACCGAGCCAGCGCCAAAGGGATGCGAGCGATTTCTTTCCCGACGTGGGGTAACGGGGGTTTTTCTGGAGCAGTTCCTGGGCCAGAGGGACCTCCTGACTGCGAGTTTCCTCCTGGAGCTTGCCCGAAAGTTGAACCGGGGCCGAAGAGCAGGGGCAGTCCGGCCGCCGTGCGGCAGAAAGCCCGGCGATCCCAAAGGCGGTCCGATCCGTTTGTCGTCATGGTGAGTCTCCTTTCGTTTGAAGTTAGCTTCCACAGGCGGCTTCAACCGCCGGTGCTTGCGGGTACCGTTGCTCTGGATTTTCCCCTCCCTCTCCGGTTGTCCTACGCTCATGTGTCCTGCGCTCGTTTGTATTGCTGACGTTCCACCACCCGCCGCGGTTTGCCTGGAGCAGGGTGCTGTTACACAGCTTCCACTCTGTCCACTCTGTCAGAGAGTCTGTGAACTGTCCCACTGTCAGGGTGATGGCGGGATGGATCAACCCTAGGAACGGGTGCAACAGCGTGGGGGGAAGTTGCATCCCTTTCGGGTGGGTCCGAGGGCGTAACAACCGAACCCATGAGGTGGCAGCGGTTCGTTGGAGAGTACCTAATGTATAAATGTCCCATATTTGGCGATTTGTCAAGGAAAAAATGGAAAAAAAGTGGAAAAAAGTTCCGCATGGCGGGGAAACACAACAGGCCAACGCCACGGGAGATGACTTTCGGTCAAGGTCGATCATGCCGGGGAGCCGTCCTGACTATCAATAGAGGGATGGGCGAGGAGGGGTGAAGGCTGAAGCCGCAGGAGGTTAGTTGTTAGCAGAGTGGATAGCCTTGTTTTGCCAGTGGGGATGGCCTTGGAAGTTTGCTGCACTCGCTTTGCGAGGAGGGGGGAGGACATAAGCGGATGGGGAAGGGTACGGGCGGGTGGATGGAGTTCGGTCTAGAGGGACGGTGAATGAATTGGGAAAGGGGAGGAGTCGGAGCGGTTGTATTGACGGAGTGAGGGGAATTTGTACGCCTAGGGTAGTGCGGGGGCTGTAGGGAGAGAACAGGAGCGTGGGAGTGATGGAAGATGCCGAGCGGTGTGTCCTGGGCTGGTGGGTGCCGGAGGGTGGAGGGGGATGTGTGTGGTCAGCGGCGGGCGTGCGGGCGGTGATTGGGGATGTGAGCCGGGAAGTGGTGGTGGTGCGGGATGAGGCAGGCCGTTGGGGTGTAGCGCGGGGCGGCCGGGTGGTTCTGGGGTCCAGAAAGGCAAGTCCTGACGGCTATGGGGTGATGGGAGTGCTGGGCCGATTGGAGCCGTCCTGTTTGGGAAGCGCGGCCTTCCGGCAAGCCCATGGGGTGCGTTACGCCTACATGACAGGGGCGATGGCCAATGGGATCGCCTCAGTGGAACTGGTTTGTGCGGCGAGCGCAGGCGGGTTTCTCGGCAGTTTTGGGGCCGCGGGTTTGCCGGTGTCACGAGTGGCCGAGGCCGTGGATCGCTTGCAAGCGCAACTGGGGAGCCGGCCCTTTTGCGTAAACCTAATCCACAGCCCGCAGGAGCCGGAGTGGGAATGGGGCGTGGCCGAGGTGCTGGTGCGTCAGGGGGTGCGGTGTGTGGAAGCGAGCGCGTACATGGAGTTGACCCCGGCACTGGTGTGGTATGCGGCCTATGGCGGGGGAAAGCATCGGATCATTGCCAAGGTCTCGCGGGAGGAGGTGGCCCGCCGCTTCCTCAGTCCCCCGCCGCCCCACATGCTAGCAGAGTTGGTTCGGAGCGGCCGGCTGCAAGAAGGGGAAGCCGCGGTCGCCGCCCGGCGTCCCTTGGCCGAAGATGTCACGGTGGAAGCGGATTCCGGCGGCCATACGGACAATCGGCCCGCGGTGGTGCTGCTGCCCTTGATGCGGGCATTGGCGCAGCAAGTGCGGCGGGAACATGGATATGAGGCACGCGTGCGGGTGGGGTTGGGGGGAGGGATAGCCACGCCGGAGGCCGTGGCGGCGGCCTGGGCGATGGGCGCCGATTACGTCGTGACGGGGAGCATCAATCAAGCCTGTGTGGAATCGGGCACGTCCGAGGCCGTGCGGGCCATGCTGGCGCAGGCTGCCATCGCGGATGTGGGAATGGCTCCGGCGGCGGACATGTTCGAGATGGGCGTCAAGGTGCAGGTACTCAAGCGCGGCACTATGTTCGCCATGCGCGCCCAGCGGCTCTATGACCTGTACCGTGCTTATGGGAGTTGGGAGGAACTGCCCGCCTCCGAGCGCGAATGGGTGGAACGGGTCTGTTTCCGCCAGTCGTTTGCCGAGGTCTGGCATCAGGTCCAGGAGTACTGGCAGCAGCGGGATGCCAGCCAGTTGGAACGCGCCCAGCGCGACGGGAAGCACCGCCTGGCCCTGGCCTTCCGCTGGTATTTGGGTCTGTCGAGCCGCTGGGCCAATCGGGGAGAGCCGGGGCGGGAGTTGGATTATCAGGTCTGGTGTGGTCCTGCGATGGGCGGTTTCAATGCCTGGGTGCGGGGTTCGCCTCTGGAAGCCGTTCGAGAACGCCAGGTGGTGGCCGTGGGCTGGAACCTACTTTACGGGTCGTGCATAGCCCTGCGGCGAATGCAGCTCCAGCAGATGGGGGTGAACTGGAGTGATGACTACTATCCGCGGGGTCCGTGGCGGCGGGAGGAGTTACAGCGCTGGTTTGCCCCCGCGGTATAAGCGCTCCGCCTGAATTGAGCGATCGGTTGGGACCATTGGCGAGCCGAGGAGACAGAGGTTCTCCGAGAGGTCGGGAGGTTTCAGGACGATGCGGGAAACGGCGATGGCGAATAGAAGCGAACCGCTGGCGGTGATCGGGATCGGCTGCCTGTTTCCCGCAGGAAGTCGTGATGCCTCCTGGTACTGGGCGGCCATCAAGGGGGGTGTGGATGGCATTGCGGAGGTGCCGCCGTCACGCTGGTCGGTGGCTTCTCTGGAGGAGTACTACGATAGCGATCCCAAGGCAGCGGATCGGACCTATGCTCGCCGCGGGGCTTTTCTGGAAGCGGTGGAGTTCGATCCCCTGGCTTTCGGCATTGCGCCGCGCGACCTGGAGGCGACCGACAGCACCCAATTGCTCGCTTTGGTTGCGGCGCAACAAGCGCTAGCCGATGCTGGCATCGAGGTCGTGGATGAACGGCGGGATTCGGTGACGGCGGGCGACCGTCGTCGGATTCGCCGGGACCGGGTGGCGGTCATCCTGGGTGTGACCGGTCCGCAGGAGTTGGTCATTCCCCTGGGTGCCCGTTTGGCCTATCCGCAGTGGCGGCGGGGGATGCAAGCGGCGGGGATTGCTCCGGAACAAATCGAGGAGGCCGTCCGGCGGATCGGGGAACAGTTTGTTTCCTGGCAAGAGAACAGCTTTCCGGGTCTGTTAGGGAATGTGGTGGCGGGCCGGATCGCCAACCGGCTGAATCTGGGGGGGACGAACTGCGTGGTGGATGCGGCCTGTGCCAGCGCCCTGGCCGCGGTGGAAATGGCGGCTTTGGAGCTGGAAACTGGCCGAGCGGACGTGGTCATCACCGGCGGCTGCGACACTTTCAGCGACATCTTCATGTACATGTGCTTCAGCAAAACACCTGCCTTATCTCGCACAGGAGATGCCCGCCCTTTCGACGCTGACGGCGATGGCACCATTCTAGGAGAAGGGCTGGGACTGGTGGTGCTCAAACGGCTGGGCGATGCCGTGGCGGCGGGGGACCGCATTTATGCGGTGGTGCGGGGGATCGGCAGCAGCAGTGACGGTCGGGGGACAGCGATTTATGCTCCGAGTGCTGAAGGCCAGCAGCGTTGCTTGCGCAGTGCCTATGAGCGGGCCGGTATTTCCCCCGTAACGGTGGAACTGGTCGAAGCCCATGGGACAGGGACGCGGGTGGGCGATGCCACGGAAGCGCAGGCTTTGATCGCCGTTTATCAGCAGGCCGCATCGCAGCAGGCTGCCTCGCGGCGTACCCGGCCCTGGTGTGCTCTAGGCAGTGTCAAATCGCAGATTGGCCACACCAAGGCAGCAGCGGGGGCCGCCTCGCTGATCAAAGCGGTGCTGGCCCTTTATCACAAAGTGCTGCCGCCGACTTTGAAAGTCCGCCAGCCGGTGGAACCGCTGCGGGCCCCGGATTGCCCCTTTTATCTCAATACCACCTTACGTCCGTGGCTGCCGCGCGCGGAGCATCCCCGGCGTGCCGCCGTCTCCGCCTTCGGCTTCGGGGGCAGCAATTTCCACGCCGTGCTAGAAGAATACTCTCCCTGCAAGACCGCACCCGACTGGACCGGACAGGTGGAAATCCTCCCCCTGGCCGGGGAGTCCCTGGAAGACCTCCGCGCCGCTGTGGCCCAACTGCCGGACCATGTGGACGAACTATTCCTGCAAGCCGCACAGGCCCGGCAGCAGTGGAAACCAACCGCCTCCTTTCGCTTGCTGCTCGTTCTGACTCGCCAAGGACCTCCATCCCGCCGCCAGTGGCTGAATCAAGTGTGGCAGCGGCTTCCAGAGGCCGCCCAGCAGCGACAACTCACCGTCAGGCCGGGGGCGTATCTGGGTTATGGGGCAGTTCCAGGTGGGCTGGCGATTCTGTTTCCAGGTCAAGGTTCGCAATATGTCGGCATGCTGCGGGAACTGGCCTGTTTGTTCCCGGAGATGCTGGAGAGCCTAGCTCAGGCCAATGCCGTCTGTGGAGAAGAGGACGGGTGGCGGCTGTCCGATCGCATTTATCCGCCTGCTGCCTTCGATGATTCGTCACGTCAGCAACAGACAGCGGAACTCCGGGCGACCGAGTGGGCGCAACCCGCTTTGGGGGCCATCGGCTGGGGGGCTTGGCGAGTCCTGCGGGAGCGTTTTGGCCTAGCAGCCTCTGCCTGGGCAGGCCACAGCTACGGTGAACTTGTGGCCCTGGCTGCGGCGGGATGCTACACGCCGGAGACGCTCTATCGCTTGTCGCGGGAGCGGGGCCGATTGTTGGCGGCGGCGGGTCAATGTACCCCCGGCGGCATGCTGGCCGTGCGGGCCTCCCGTGACGTCCTGGAGCAGTGGATCGCTCAGCACCAATGGCAGGTGGTTGTGGCGAACCGCAATGGACCGGAACAACAGGTCCTGTCGGGACCGCTGACGGAAATCGAGCGGACGGCGGCCTTCCTGCAACGGCAAGGTGTTGGTTGCGTCCGCTTGGCTGTTTCTGGAGCATTCCATAGTCCCTGGGTGCAAAGCGCGGTGGAACCATTCCATCGCCTGCTCAATGCTTGCGACATTCAAATTCCCCAAGGCCGGGTCTATGCCAACGCCACGGCAGCGCCCTATCCCCCGAATCCCGCCGGGGTCCGAACCTTGCTCGCGGAGCAACTCGTCCGGCCTGTGGCCTTTCAGGAGCAAGTGCAAAGGATGCTCCAGGACGGCCTGCGCTGCTTTGTGGAGGTGGGACCGGGGACGGTCCTGACTCGCCTCGTGAATACGATCATCCGCAGCACAGGAGCGGCCGAGGCGGTGGCTTTACCTCTGGACGCTTCCGCGGGTCAAGGTTCTGGTGTGGAGGACTTGGCCCATCTGCTCGCGCAGGTGGCAGCGCTGGGTTATCCGTTACATCTGGAGGCATGGGAGCGCGAGAGCCGGTGTCGGCCCCTTCGTCAGCAGACTCCCAGGGGCCGTTGGACTGTGTCCATCAGTGGGGCCAATTATGTGGCTCCCAAGGCTGCCTCGGCGGTTCCCGCTTCTCCGCCGCCGGCCTCCTCGGCACCTTCCGCAGCGCCCGTCCCTGCCGCTTCTGGTCCCGCTGCTTCCTCCCTCCTGCCCCCTTCACGACCTGATCCTGCCCCCGCCTCGTTGCCGTGTGCTACCCTTCCTTCGTCCGCGCTGGCAACTCCGTCAGCGGCTCCCACTCAACCCTCTGTGCTCACCCCTTCTGCCCCGCCTCCGGCCTTAGCATCGGCTCCACCATCTGCGGTATCTTCACCAGCCAATACCCTAAAACAACCTTCTTTCCCCAAGTCGTTATTTCCAGGGACTACGACGATGGATCACACGCGTATCGACCCTTCGGCCCCAGCGCGAAACACGGACCCGCCACGGGATGCCCCGCGAACATCTCCGGTGGCTGTCCCTGCCGCCGCAGACTATGTGCGGACTGGCTCCGATCCTGGAGCGGATTGCCGCCGACATTCAGAGACTGCCCCGGCGTCGGCGGGCGGATCAGTGGCAGCAGGAGGAGGGAGTTCAGACGGAGATGCGCGTCCCGGGGTGCCGGTGACGCGGTCGGCGGACCCGTGGCACCAACTGTTGCAACTGACCTGGCAGAGCCTAGCGCTGGTCCAACGCATCCAGGAGCAAACTGCCGCCCTGCACAAACAATTTCTGGACGCTCAGGAGACCGCTCAGCGCACCTTGCTGGCTCTCTTGGAACAACAACGGCAATTGTGGGGCGGCGGCGTGCCGCTTTCGGTCCCCTCCTCGCTGTCTGGTTCCGATGGTGTGCCAGCGGGTGCGGCATCCCCAGGGCAGATGGCGCCAGCTTCTCCCGCGCCGGTGTCTGCATCACGTCTGTTGGAAATGTCGGCCAAACCGCCGTCCGCTTCACTTCCAGCAGAGGTGGCGGCATCTTCCTCGTCCTCGGTGCTGGCAGGGGACCGAGCGGATACACCGCCGCTCGATAGCCGCCAAAGTGTACAACCGGTGCGGGAAATACAACGGCCCGAAATGTCTCCGCCTAAGATGGCTCCCGTTCCAGTTGCCGTATCCCCCTCGGCTTCATCTCCCACTGCCCCTGTTACACCTGTTCCCGTTCCAGCGCCAGCTTCGGCTCCAGCTCCCGCTTCGCAACCTGTTTTGGATTCTGGCTCAGTAGCG